>JAQXIT010000059.1 GCA_029007925.1 Bacillota bacterium
GAGAGCCTGAAGGGCGTCATGTCCGCCAACGAATACCTGACCCGCACCAACCTGATGAAGGCCTACGACGACAACGCCGATACGCCCATCATCCGGTCCAAGGCTGTGGCCGTGGTTGGCGGCGGCAACGTGGCCATGGACGGCGCCCGCTGCGCCATGCGTCTGGGCGCGGAGCATGTGTACATCGTCTACCGCCGGGGCGAGGCCGAGATGCCCGCCCGGAAAGAGGAGCAGCACCACGCCAAGGAGGAAGGCATCGAGTTCAAGACTCTGTGCAATCCCGTGGAGATTCTGGGCGACGAGAACGGCCGGGTCTGCGGCATGAAGTGCATCCGCATGGAGCTGGGCGAGCCCGACGCTTCCGGCCGCCGCCGTCCCGTGGAGATTCCGGGCAGCGAGTTTGTTCTGGATGTGGACACCGTCATCATGGCGCTGGGCACCAGCCCCAACCCCCTGATCCGCTCCACCACCCCCGGTCTGGACACCAACCGCAAGGGCTGCCTCATCGTCAATGAGAACGAGATGACCACCCGCGACGGCGTGTTCGCCGGCGGCGATGCCGTCACCGGTGCCGCCACCGTCATTCTGGCCATGGGCGCCGGCAAGAAGGGCGCTGCCGCCATTGACGCTTACCTGACGAAATAATCCCAATATCAAAAGCTCCCTGTCCTCCGGACAGGGAGCTTTTTTGTGCCGGAGGGACATTGCCCTTGGGCGGGTTTTCCATGGGATTCTCCCCCGGAGGCGCATTTTTTGGAAAATCAGCCTTTCGGATTTGTTGAAACTGATGAAAAAAGTTAAAAAAACCTTGAATTTGCTCTTGCTTTTTGTGAAACATTGCTTTATAATGGAGACAAACTATGCGAGGAGGCGTGTGCGCTTGGGTGAAGTGATCGCGGTTCTGTCCGGCAAGGGCGGTACCGGCAAGACCTCCCTGTGCGCCGGGATCGCCTCGGCGCTGGCAAAAGAGGGCAAATCCGTCCTGTGCATCGACTGCGACGTGGGTCTGCGGAATCTGGATATCTCTCTGGGACTTACGGATTGCGGCTGCCTGTCCTTCTGGGACGTATGCTCCGGCGGCTACGACCTGTCCTGCGCCGCCGCCCATCCGGATTTTCCCGCTCTGCGCTTCCTTACCGCCCCCATGAACCTGAGCCCCGAAAGCATCGATGCCGAAGCCTTCGGCCAAATGCTGCGCCAGGCCAGAAAGCAGTTTTCCTATGTGTTTCTGGACGCGCCGGCGGGGGTGGACGCGGGCTTCCGGCTCTGCGCCCGGCCTGCGGACCGGATCCTGCTGGTCACCGCCGGGGATCCCGCGTCGGTGCGGGACGCCGCCCGGGCGGGGGAACTGCTGGAAAAAATGGGCAAGCGCCAGATTCGCATAGTGGTCAACCGGGTCAGCCCCCGGCTTTTCGGCGCCGTCCGCATCACCGTGGACGACGTGATGGATCGCTCCGGCCTTCCGCTGCTGGGCGTCGTTCCCGATGACACGTCGGTCACGCTGGCCGCCGCCTTCGAAAAGCCCTTGCTCACCTTCACCCAAAAAGGCGCCGCGGCCGCCTGCTGCCGCATTGCGAAACGGATTCAGGGCCTGCCGGTGCCCATCCCCAACCGGTAATCAATTCAAAGGAGAGATTCGGCGTGAATATTGCATTTTTGGCACACGACAAGAAAAAAGAGCTGATGGTTCAGTTCTGCACCGCTTACAAGAGCGTTCTCAGCAAGCACAATCTGTACGCAACCGCCACCACCGGGCGGCTCATTGCCGACAATACCGGTTTACCCATCACCTTGCTGCTCAGCCATAAGCAGGGCGGCCACCAGCAGATCAACGCCCGGATCGCCTACAACGAGATCGACCTGGTGCTGCTGTTCACCGATCCCAACACCAAGGACCCCTGGGACGACAGCCAGATGATCGAAACCATCCGCTACTGCGACAAGCACAACGTCCCCATCGCCACCAATCTGGCCAGCGCCGAGATGTTCATCATGGGTCTCCAGCGGGGCGACCTGGACTGGCGGGAAATGCTGCACACCAAGTCCAAATACTAATTTCGGATTCCCGAAAGGAAAGCAACCATGGAAATCATCAAACCCCGGACGCTGTCCGGTTTTATGGAGCTGCTGCCCGACAAGCAGGCGCAGTTCGAGCGGATGCTGGAGATTCTGCGCCGCACCTACGCTTCCTACGGCTTCGCCGCGCTGGACACCCCGGTCATCGAGGACGCCCGGATTCTGCTGGCCAAGGGCGGCGGCGAGACCGAAAAGCAGATCTACCGCTTCACCAAGGGCGACAGCGATCTGGCGCTGCGGTTCGACCTGACGGTGCCGCTGGCCAAATATGTGGCACTCCACGCCAACGAGCTGGCCTTCCCCTTCCGCCGCTACCAGATCAGCAAGGTCTACCGGGGCGAGCGGGCCCAGCGGGGACGGTTCCGGGAGTTTTATCAGGCGGATATCGACATCATCGGCGACGGAAAGCTGGACATTCTCAACGAAGCCGAAATTCCCGCCATCATTTACAAGGTGTTCCGGGGCTTTGGCCTGAGCCGGTTCCGGATCCGGGTCAACAACCGCAAGATTCTCAGCGGTTTCTACGCCATGCTGGGTCTGGCGGAAAAGAGCGGCGACATTATGCGCACCGTGGACAAGCTGGATAAGATCGGCGCCGACAAGGTGGAGGCCATCCTCATGGAGGACTGCGGGCTGGATGCCGTCCAGGCCGGGGAAATCCTCCGCTTCATCGCCATTTCCGGCACCAACGATCAGGTTCTGGCGGGGCTGGAGAGCTATGCCGGACGGAATGACCTGTTCGATCAGGGTCTGGCGGAGCTGAAGGCCGTCACCGCCAATCTGGCCGCCTTCGGCGTGCCGGAGGAGAATTTCGCCGTGGATCTCACCATCGCCCGGGGCCTGGACTACTACACCGGCACCGTCTACGAGACCACCCTGCTGGATCATCCCGAGGTGGGCTCCGTCTGCTCCGGCGGCCGCTACGACAATCTGGCCGGCTACTACACCGAGCGTCAGCTTCCCGGCGTGGGCATTTCCATCGGACTGACCCGGCTGTTCTATGTGCTGGACGAGCAGGGACTTTTGAATCCGGCGCTGCCCGGCGCCCCCGCCGACGCGCTGGTGCTGCCCATGACCGACGATCCCGGCCCCGCCATTGCTCTGGCGGAGACCCTTCGGGGCGCGGGACTGCGGGTGCAGCTCTACGGCGAGAAGAAGAAATTCAAGCAGAAAATCGCCTATGCCGACAAGCTGGGCGTCCCCTTCGCGGTGCTGCTGGGCGAGGACGAAATCGCCGAGGGCAAATGCTCCGTGAAGAATATGCGCACCGGCGAGCAGGTCAAGCTCTCCGCCGCCGATGCCGCCGAGCATATCCGGGCAGCCATCGCCTGCGATGTGCCGGTGATTCTGGAAAAATAAGGAAAACACAGGAAAGAGGAATCTTTCCTGTGTTTTTTTGTCGGAAAAAGTACGCCTTTCCACGCCGTTACAGTCTGGCCAGAAAGTCCTCCAGCCGGTTCAGCCCCGTCTCCAGGGCGGCGTCGGCGCAGCAGTAGGACAGGCGGATGTGCCCGTCGCTGCCGAAGCAGGAACCGGGAACCGCGGCCACGCCGCCCTCCCGGATCAGCCGGGTGCAGAACTCCCCGTCCGGCAGGCCGAACCGGGAAATGTCCGGGAACACATAGAACGCCCCCTCCGGCTCCGGGAAGGAAAGTCCCATCTCCCGCAGCCGCCGGCAGACAAACTCCCGCCGCCGGGCGTAAACCCGGGCCATGGGCGCGGGGTCGGTGCGCAGGGCGGTGACGCAGGCGTCCTGCAGGAAGGTGGGCAGAGCCGCCACCTCGGCGGCGTGGAGCAGCAGCAGCCGGGCCATCACGTCCGCCGGGCCCACCAGGTACCCGATCCGCCAGCCGGTCATGGCGTAGGGCTTGGAAAAGCTCTGGCACAGCAGAATCTGCTCCCGCAAATCCCCGTCCACGCTGAGATCCGGGCAAGGCTTCGCGCACAGCCCCTGATATACGTTGTCGCAGATCACGAAAATGGGCTTGCCCAGCACCGCCGCCTTCACCGCCGCCAGCGACGCCGCGTTCAGCACCGTGCCGGTGGGATTGTTGGGGGAATTCAGGACGATGGCCTTGGTTTTTTCGGAAATCACCCCGGAAAGCGCCTCCGGCGTCAACTGAAAACCGTCGTTTTCCATGTGCAGAGGCACCGGCACGCCGCCGGCCACGGTGACGATGGTCTCATAGAGGGAAAAGGCCGGGGTGGGGATCACGACCTCCTCCCCGGGATTCAGAATCCCCAGCAGCGCCGTAAACAGCGCCCCGGTGGCGCCGGCGGTGATGAGAACCTGCTCCGGCGAGCAGACCAACCCCCGGCGGGTCTCGGCGTCGGCGATCCCGGCGCGCAGCGCCTCCACCCCCTGATTGGGAGCGTAGTGGGTGCGGTGTTCCCCCAACGACGCCATGGCTGCCAGAGAAATGGGCTCCGGCGTGTCGAAATCCGGCTCCCCCAAGGTTAACATAACACAATCCGGCACGGTCTTTGCCAGATTGGTATACTGCCGGATGCCGCTGCGCCGCAATCCGGACAGACGGGAATTGAGAGGGATCATGTAAAATTCTCCGCCAGTTTCTCGAAGAAATCGGCGCCTTTCTCCAGAATATTCTCGTCAAAGTTGAAGTCGTCGGCGTGGAGCGCCGGGGAATCCCCCGTTCCCAGGAAGAAGAACAGTCCCGGAAGCTGCTTCTGGTACCAGGAGAAGTCCTCGGTAATCATGCTGGGCGCCGGCAGCTCGGCGAAATCCACGGCCTGGCGGACTTTGGCGTACAGCGCCGGGGGGTTCATCACGGCGGGATAGCCGTCGTTCATGGAGACCCGGACGGTGCAGCCGCTGGAGCGCTCGATGTCCTTGCCGATGGACACGATGCCCGCCCGGAGGGTGTAGAATACGTCGTCCTGGAAGGCCCGGAGGCTGCCCTCCAGCCGGGTGTGGCCGGAGATGACGTTGCAGACGGTGCCGCTTTCAAACCTGCCGAAGCGCAGCAGGCGGAATACCTTCTTGGGCAGGGCCCCCTCCATGGCCATAACCCGGCGGTAGAATTCCACGCCGGCGGCCATGGCGTCGATGCCCTCGGCGGCCTTGGCGATATGGGCGGATTTGCCCAGAATGTCCACCTTCACCTCGCAGGAGCGGCTCATCATTTCTCTGGGGCGGCTGGCCACCACGCCGGATTCCAGACCCGGCCACAGGTGCAGTCCGAAAATGGCCGACACCCGGTATTTTTTGAAAACGCCGGTGGCGCACAGATCCCGGGCGCCGCCGGTGGTCTCCTCGGCGGGCTGGAACACCAGCAGCACGTTGTGGGACAGCCCGGTTTTTTGGCTCAGGCGGCGGGCCAGCTCCAGCAGAATGGCCATGTGGCCGTCGTGGCCGCAGGCGTGCATCCGCCCCTCGTGGCAGGAGGCGAAGCTGAGGCGGGTGTTTTCCTGAACGGGCAGCGCGTCGGCGTCGCTGCGGAAGGCGATGGCATCGCTGCGCCCAAAGTCGAACCAGGCGCACAGGGCGCTGTCCATGGGCGAGAAAACCTGACAGTTCAGGCAGGAAAGGGCGTTTTTCAGATAGGCCATGGTTTCGGGCAGTGTCCGATCCAGCTCCGGGATCCGGTGCAGCGCCCGGCGGTCGTCAATGATTTGCATATCGTCGCCTCCGTTGGTGGGAATGGGGGGATGAGGAATTAGGGATTCGGAATTCGGAATGATATTCCTCATTTCTCATTCATTATAATACGCTTTGGGGTGGGTGTCAATTTCCGGGGTTGTTTTTTTCGGGAAACGGTGGTACCATAAACAAAAAAAGAAAAGGAGACTTTCCCATGAACGCACAGGAAATCATCGAATATATCCGCACCTCCGAAAAAAAGACCCCGGTGAAGGTCTACGTCTGGGAGAAGGAGCCGGTGGCGTTCCCCGGCTGCCGGGAATTCCCCGCCGGGGACGGCTGCAAGATCGTGTTCGGCGACTGGAAGGACGTGGCGCCGGTGCTGGCCGGCCACGAATTTGACCATCTGGAGATCGAGAACGGCTGCCGCAATTCCGCCATCCCCCTGCTGGATCTGAAGGACGTCCCCGCCCGCATCGAGCCCGGCGCCATCATCCGGGAGCAGGTGGAGATCGGGAAGAACGCGGTGATTATGATGGGCGCGGTGATCAACATCGGCGCCGTCATCGGTGAGGGAACCATGATCGACATGGGCGCCGTGCTGGGCGGTCGTGCCACCGTTGGCAAAAACTGCCATGTGGGTGCCGGCGCGGTGCTGGCCGGCGTCATCGAGCCCGCCTCCGCCACCCCCGTCATCGTGGAGGACAATGTGCTTATCGGCGCCAACGCGGTGGTCATCGAGGGCTGCCGTGTCGGCCACGACGCCGTGGTGGCCGCGGGCGCCGTGGTGGTGGGCGATGTGGCGCCCAATACCGTGGTGGCGGGCTGTCCCGCCCGGGTCATCAAGGTCAAGGACGAAAAAACCGCCTCCAAAACCGCCCTGGTGGATGCCCTGCGGGAGCTGTGACCGCTCCCAAAATTGGCAGAAGATTCCGGATATTGCATTCCGCCTGACGGCATAGGCTATCCCTGTGGGAAGGAGGAACCAATATGGAATTACCAAAAGGCGGAATCCTGGGCAGATCCGCGGCGCTGATCCGGCGGGTGCAGAGCATGGGGATTCCCGGCCACGCCGCCAATGCCAGCTATTTTATCGTGCTGGCGGTGTTTCCGGCGCTGGTGCTGGTGCTGGGCATCCTGCGCTATACCTCGCTGGACGCTGGCGATCTGATGCATCTGCTGGAAGGCTATATTCCCGCGGCGCTGATGCCGGCGGTGGAGAAGCTGGTCATCAGCACCTACGCCCAAACCTCCAGGGCGGTGGTGTCCGTCTCGGCGCTGGGCGCTCTGTGGTCGGCCAGCCGGGGCGTTTACGGCGTCCTGCTGGGACTCAACGCCATCTACGGCGTCCGGGAGAACCGGGGCTACTGGTACACCCGGAGCATCAGCGTGCTGTACACCTTTGCGCTTCTGATGGTGATGCTGCTGACGCTGGTGCTGAACCTGTTCGGCGAGGGACTGCTGGAAATGCTGTCCCGGATTCACCTTCCTCTGTGGCGGGTGGTGTCCGAGGTGGTGGATCTGCGGTTTTTCCTGCTGCTGTTCCTGCAGACGGGACTGTTTACCGCCATTTTCATGGTTCTGCCCAACCGGAAAAACCGTTTTTCCGACAGTCTGCCGGGTGCGCTGCTGGCGGCCATCGGCTGGATGATCTTCACGGAGCTGTTCTCCTTCTATGTGGACCGGTTCCGCAGCTACACCACCATTTACGGCTCGGTGTACGCTCTGGCGCTGGGGATGCTGTGGCTGTACTGCTGCCTGTCCATCCTGTTCTACGGCGGCGCCCTGAACCGCCTGCTGATGGAGCGGAACGGGGAGAATACCGCCGGCTGACCGGAGGGGACTTTGAATTCGGACTGTCATTGCGAGGAGGCCCCTTGTGGGCCGACGCGGCAATCTCATCTGAAGTCTTTACGCAGGTTTCAAATGAGATTCCCACGGTCGCTCCGCTCCCTCGGAATGACAGACTTTTTGGCGCGCCGCCCCGGGGCGGCGGGACTATTCGATTTGCCATTTTTGGGGCTTCCTTTTTGGATAGTTTGCGAATTGCCAGAAAAACGATGGACGTGGTATAATATTCCTATCCAAATTATACATATGGAGGTCATTATCATGGTCAATCGTTTCGTACTCAACGCGATTTCCTATCACGGCAAGGGCGCCATCCGGGAGATTCCCGGTCTCGTAGCCGCCAAGGGCTACAAGAAGGCGTTCGTCGCCTCCGACCCGGATCTGGTGAAGTTCGGCGTTACCAAGAAGGTCACCGACCTGCTGGACGCGGCCGGCATGGCTTACGAGATCTACTCCGACATCAAGCCCAACCCCACCATTGAGAACGTTCAGTCCGGCGTGGCCGCCTACAAGGCCAGCGGCGCCGATTACATGATTACCATCGGCGGCGGGTCCTCCATGGACACCGGTAAGGCCATCGGCATCATCATCAACAACCCCGAGTTCGCCGACGTCCGGTCTCTGGAGGGCGTGGCGCCCACCAAGAACCGCACCGTGTTCACCATCGCCGTCCCCACCACCGCCGGCACCGCCGCGGAGGCCACCATCAACTACGTGATCACCGACGTGGAGCGCAAGCGCAAATTCGTCTGCGTGGACACCAATGACATCCCCGATATCGCCATCGTGGATCCCGATATGATGTCCACCATGCCCAAGGGCCTCACCGCCGCCACCGGTATGGACGCCCTGACCCACGCCATCGAGGGCTACACCACCAAGGCCGCCTGGGCGCTGGCCGACTGCCTGAACCTGGAGGCCATCCGGCTCATCGCCAAGTCCCTGCGGGGCGCCGTGCAGAACGATCCCGAGGGTCGGGAGGGCATGGCTCTGGGTCAGTTCGTCACCGGCATGGCCTTCTCCAACGTGGGTCTGGGCATCGCCCACTCCGTGGCGCACACCCTGGGCGCCGTGTACGATACGCCCCACGGCGTAGCCTGCGCCATGATGCTGCCCATCGTGATGGAATACAATGCCGACGTCACCGGCGAGAAGTACAAGGCCATCGCCGAGGCCATGGGCGTGGACACCACCGGTATGGATCAGGAGACCTACCGCAAGGCCGCCATCGACGCCGTCCGCAAGCTGTCCGTGGATGTGGGCATTCCCACCAAGCTGCCCGCCATCCGGGAGGAGGATCTGGAGTTCCTGGCCCAGTCCGCCTACGCCGA
>JAQXIT010000060.1 GCA_029007925.1 Bacillota bacterium
GCCCAAGCTGCACTATGTTCCCGAGGAGCGGGAATTCCACGACGGCGGCATTACCAATGTGGTGTCCGCGCCGGAGCTGGGCTTCCTGTTCCCGGCATTTGACAACCGCTCCACCAATATCTACAACGCCCTGTATTATACGCACAGCCCCAAGGAAAGTCACGAGGCCTTCGTGGATGCCGTTTTCCATACCGAGATCCCCAAACCGGCCTACGAGCAGAAAAAGTCCTTCGAGGCGCTTCTGGGGACGGCACTGGATGAAGAATGCAGTCTGGATGTG
Source organism: Bacillota bacterium (assembly GCA_029007925.1). Lineage (GTDB taxonomy): Bacteria > Bacillota > Clostridia > Oscillospirales > Oscillospiraceae > Faecousia. Next base: position 281 of record JAQXIT010000060.1, read on the forward strand.
GTGCAGACCGTCCACGATCAGATCGCCCAGCGCATCGCGCTGCACAAGGAAAGCAAGGTACCGGAGCCTCTGCTGGTGTCCAAGGAGGAGGTCAAGGAAGCACTGACCTCCTGCGGCGTTTCCCAGCAGCACATTGCCAAGTTCAGCGTGGATTACGATGAGGTGTTCGGCTTCGAGGCGGAGCTGCATCCCAAGAACATCATCGATGACAAGCATTTCGAGATCAAAACCCCGGATGTTTCCATCAAGGTGGCGCCGGATCGGGCGGATCTTATCGAAACCCGGGTCATCGGCGGGGTGAAGTACATCTTGATCTGCGCCGAGGAGGATGTGGAGGTCAACGGTGTCAGCATCCATATCGGGGAGCAGGAGGCCGTGCCGGTATGACGGTCAACGGGAAAGAATATGAAGTTCTGAAGCTGCTGGGCAAGGGAAAGGGCGGCTATTCCTATCTGGTGTCTGATGGAAGCCGCCGGGCGGTGCTGAAGCAGATCCACCACGAACCCTGTGATTATTATCAGTTCGGGGACAAGCTGGCTTCGGAGCTGGGGGATTACCATCGGCTGAAAGCGGTGGGCATCCGGATGCCGGAGCTGTATGAAGTGGATTCCGGTCAGGAGCGGATTCTGAAGGAATATATCGAAGGCGATACCGTCATGGAGCTGGTGCTTCGGGATGAAATGCGGCCGGCATATTTCGACCAGATCCGGGAAATGTGCCGTGTTCTGTACGCCAACGGTCTGAATATCGACTATTTCCCCACCAACTTTGTAGCCCGGGAGGGCCTGCTGTACTACATCGACTATGAGTGCAACGGCTATATGGAGCAGTGGAATTTCGAGAACTGGGGCATTACCTATTGGCATAAGACACCGGAACTTCTGGCTTACGCCAAAGATCACGGCTTTTCTCCCTTGCTTTTTTCTGAATTTCGGGTATAATGGACAGCGCTGGGAGGTGCTTGACTTGAATCTGAAACGATACAACCGATATCAGATCGATCTCACGGGGAAGTGGGCGAATGCTTCACTGGTCTGCATGGGAACGTCTGTTTTCCTTCTGATGCTGCGCTATTTCGGACTGACCAACCTGGCGGATCTGGGCTTTGGTTCCGTTTTGTTTCTGGTGGTTCTGCCGCTGATGCTGGGCATCGGGCAGCTTGTCATTCTTCGATTGCTGCGCTGGGACGCACCGGGTATCCACGCCATCCTTGCCGCCGTGCTGTGCCTGCTGCTGATGATCGGTACTTTTTTCACCGGAAGCACCCTGAGGATTCTGCTGGGCATCCTGTGGTACGGCCTGTCCGCCGTGACGATTCTGGCCTGCGCCGGCGGTTATCTGCCCGGCCGGCTTCCCGCCGCTTTGATGCTGTGGATTGCCGGATTTGTCCGGCTGGCTGCCTTCGATCTTGGCGCGCTTCGCCTGTCGGGCTGGATCGGAGAGTTGTCCGTTCTGCTGGCGCTATCCGCCTACGCCTGCCTGATTATGGCCATGCAGCCCGTAAAATTCCATACCTGATGCAAAATGCCGCCGTGAAAACGGCGGCATTTGTTTATTTGGACGCGTTGACCAGATTTGTGATGATTTCGGCGGCTTCCTCCACGCCGACGGTGGCGGTATTCAGGCAGATGTCGTAGTTTTCCGCAGCACCCCAAACCCTGCCGGTGTAGTGCTGATAATTCACTTTCCGGCGCTTATCCTTTTCCTGAAGCCTGGTTTCCGGGCTTTTTTCGGATTCGCCGTAGAGCCGGACGATCCGATCTGCCCGGAAAGCCATATCCGCATGGATGAAGGCGTGGAAGGCATCCTTCCGATTCTTGAGTATGTAGTCCGCGTTCCGGCCTACAATTACGCAGGGTCCCTGATCCGCCAGCTGCAAAATGGCGCCGCACTGTACCTGCCACAGAAAGTCCGCGGTGGACAGCCCGTTCATAACGCCGGGAACACCCTGGGGCGCGAAAGCGTAGGAAAACAGACTCTTGCCGGGGGCATGCTCCCCGTTTTCTTCCACATATTTCGGCGCGAAGCCGGATTCCAGCGCGATCTGCTCCACCAGTTCCTTGTCGTAGAAGGGAATACCAAGCTTTTCCGCTACCAGACGGCCCACGGTACGGCCGCCGCTGCCAAATTGACGGCTGATGGTGATGATGTTCTTTTTCATGGAATTACCTCCCAACTCCTGATGTGTCTGTATTATAGCATTTTGTACAGGAATTGTCAAAGGGCGAAATGAAAAATGTTCAAAATCACATCTCCTGCGCCATATGACCCCTGAGTGCCGGGACGGAACGGAAGAAATCCGCCCAGATCCGCTCATAGCGGGCGGGATCGGTCAGGTAGCTCAGGCCGTGGTCGGCGCCGGGAAAGGTGTGCAGCTCCGCCCGGGAGCCGCAATTTTTCAGAATTTCCCGGCTCATCTCGCAGGGCACGAACCCGTCGTCCTCTCCGTGGATCAGCAGAATCGGCACCTTGGCCTGCCGGACGGCAGTGACCGCGTCCGCTTCGGTGACCCGGAAGCCGCCGTAGATCCATCCGCCCAGCCATATGAAGGGATAGACCAGCGCCGGTGGGTAACCCACATCGCGGCTGACCTTACGCAAGATGGCGGCGGGAGAGGAATAGGGGCAGTCGGCGGCGATGCAGACCACGTTGGCGGGCAGGGGCAGGGAGGAAGCCATCAGCACCGTGGCCGCGCCCATGGAGATGCCACACAGTACAATGGGACAGTCCCATCCGAAGCGTTCCGCGGCGTACCGGGCCCAGTACAGGCAGTCCCGGCGTTCCCGGATGCCGAAGGTAATGACCCGTCCTTCGCTTTCTCCGTGTGCCCGCTGATCCACTGCCAGAATGTTGAAGTTGAATTTGAGCGCCAGGGCGAAAGCTCCGGCGCAATCCCGGGTGGCCGTACTGCGGTAGCCATGAAAGGACAGAAGCAGCGGCGCGTTGTCCCGGACATGGTAGTATCTGCCCCGGAGGAGCTTGCCGTCATGGGCTTTCACCGAGACACGTTCGTATTCCGTCCGATCCATGATGCCGCTGCCGGTTTTGATCAGATTGTCGGCAGAGCAATGCGATTGATCGGCGGGGGTATCCGGAATGCTGACTTCCCGCTTTTTGGAGACATGGAAGCAGATGCGGTAGGTATACAGGGAAAACAGTAGAATCACGGCTGCCGCCGCGCAAAGTACCCAGATCATGGATAAGCTCCTTTCCTCATGGAATGTGTGGATGAAGGTCATTATTTCCGGAATCCGCCGGAATCAAACCGGGTCGTTCCGAAAAAGAGGAATGGCACGAAACCTCCTCCCGGCGGATTTTTCTGCCGCAAAATGGATCCGTTTCCCGTATTTTATCATGAGAGGAGCAAGACCGTCAAGGGATACCTGAAAGGATTCTATAGGGCAAACCAGAGTGAAACTGGAGTGAGGAGGCGCGGTATGGACCAGCAGAATCAAACAATTCCTGAAATCCAGGACACCGAGGCGCCTCTGGACAAAAATGTCAGATTGCTGTCTCCCACCCGTATGGTGGTGCGGCGGTTCTTCCG
>JAQXIT010000061.1 GCA_029007925.1 Bacillota bacterium
GTCCGGGCGGAGCGCCACTCCAAGGTGGAGGAAAAGGACAAGAAGGATCGGGTGATCCGGGGGGAGCGTTCCTACGGCGCTTACAGCCGTCAGTTTGACATCTCCGCCGTGGACGCGGATCACATCAAGGCCAAGTATGACAACGGCGTCCTGCAGCTCACCCTGCCCAAGAAGGAAACCGTTCTCCCCGCCTCCCGTCGGGTGGAGATCGAGTAAACCACAAAACGTCCCTGCCAAAAGCACAATGCCGCTTAGTGAACAGCTAAGCGGCATGGTCAAAGAACCCCTGTTTTCGCCTAAGAAAACAGGGGTTCTTTGACAGCGTGAGAAGGAGCGGAAAATTCCGCTCCTTCTTGTATTTGGGATCAATCCAGAATCTCCATCAGTCTGCCGCAGCAGAAGGGGATGGGCTCGCCGGCCTTGACGTGCTGGGTCTTGTTACAGGTGACGCAGTACACGTCGGTGTCATAGGGCGCCCGGATCACGGGAACCTCCTTAGCCTCCTGCTCGGTCAGACCGTCAATGTGGAAGGTCGCAGTCTTATTCTCGCTGGGGATGTACACGCCGATCGGAGACAGCGCCTTGCTGCCGCCAACACAGTTGCCCATCTTCACCCACAGGGCTTCCAGCTCCGCAGCCTCCGCGGCGTGCTCAGGGGTAAACTCTACCACATCTTTGTTGATACGAATCTTCATGACTTACTCCTCCGCACTGAAATCTTCTTTGCCCGCGCCGCACAGCTCGCAGGCAAAATCCTCGGGAAGGTCTTCCCACTTCACACCGGCCTCGTCCTCATCATAGACCCAGCCGCAGACATTGCAAACGTATTTCATAAAGCAGCCTCCTTACGAAAAGAATGATGGTTTATAACGGCAGTACCTTACTGCGATAAGGGAGCGGAAAGCTCCGCTCCCTCTTGACTTTTCGGTGGTTCCGATCAGCCGCTGACTGCCTGGGAAACAATCTTCATGATCTTGTCATGGCAGCCGCCGCAGCCGGTGGAGCAGTTTGTCAGCCTCTGAAGCTCTTCAAACTCCTTCTCCACATCGGTAAAACGCGCGCTCTGGTACAGTACCCGGTCAATATCCGCCAGCGTTACATTTTTGCACTTGCAGATGACTTCGTTGGGCAAGTATTCCATGACCGGCTTACTTGAAGTACCGCTCCAGCAGGCCCTTCAGAGCCTTGCCGTGACGAGCCTCGTCCCGGGCCATCTCGTGGACGGTGTCGTGGATGGCGTCCAGGCCGTTCTTCTTGGCGCACTTGGCCAGGTCGAACTTGCCGGCGGTGGCGCCGAACTCGCAGTCCACACGCCAGGCCAGGTTGTCCTTGGTGGTGGCCTTCATGTTGGGCTCCAGATCCTCGCCCAGCAGCTCCGCGAACTTGGCGGCGTGCTCGGCTTCCTCATAGGCGGCCTTCTCCCAGTACAGGCCGATCTCGGGGTAGCCCTCACGGTGGGCAATCCGGGCCATGCACAGGTACATACCGACTTCGCTGCACTCGCCGTGGAAGTTGGCCATGAGCTGCTCGAAGATGAACTTCTTGTCCTCCTCGGAAACATCGGGGTTGTTCTTCACGGTCTTGGCGTAGATGCCGTACTCATGCTCGGCGGCCAGCTTATCATTCTCCATCACCTTGAACTTGGAGCCGTCAACCTTGCAGACGGGGCACTTGAAGCCTTCGGGGATCTCATCGCCCTCGTAGACATAGCCGCAGACGGGACAGACAAACTTTTTCATAATAAAAACCTCCATATTTTAATTATATTTGGATAATTACTGCTCTTCTTCAAACATATCGGCGCCGACGCCGCAGAGAGGACATTCGAAATCCTCGGGCAGTTCGTCGCCTTCGTAGACGTAGCCGCAGACGGTGCAGACAAACTTCTTCATGTGATCGCCTCCTCCGATAGATTTTGGCAGGAACCGCAGATCCCCGTAAAGGTGAGCCGGCAGCCGGAAACGGAGCCTCCGGAGAGGGCTTCCGCGGCGCCGCGCAGCTCCTGCGGTACCCGGATGTCGTGCAGATCCAGCACGTTTCCGCAGCAGGTGCAGATGTAGTGGACATGGGGGGCGGTGTTGCCGTCGAACCGCTCCACACCGTTCACCGCCCCAAGGCTGGCGATGAGACCCTGATCCTTGAAATAGGACAGGTTCCGGTACACGGTGCCCAGGGACAGATCCGGATACGCCGTCTTCAGCCGGGCATAGACCCAGTCCGCCGATGGGTGAACCGTGGTCTGGCGTACGCAGGTCAGAATGGCATCCCGCTTGCGGAAATGCTTTGCCGTTCTTTCCATGGGCGCCTCCTAAATGAGAATAATTCTTATTTATAAACCAAGTATACCATGAACCGCCCGGGATGTCAACTTCTTTTTGCGGAAATTATTCGGCCTTTTCCGCGGCGGTCATGGCTTTGGTCATGGCGTCGGACTTGCAGAACAGGGCGTAGCCAATGATAAACAGGATCACCAGGGTGCCCACCGCCAGATTTTCGTTCTGGAGCCGCAGGCCGAACACGTTGACATTCACGCCGATGGTAAGCTGGCTCACCAGGCTCACCAGCATCATGCCCAGGAACGAGGCGCCCTTGCCGCAGATGTCCATGAGGCCGTAGAACTCGCCGCTCTGATCGGCGGGGATGATTTTGCCCAGATACGACCGGCTCAGAGCCTGAATGGCGCCCTGGAACATCCCCACCAGCGTGGCCATCAGCCAGAACTGCCACTGTGACACCAGAAATACGGCGAACAGCGTGATGCCGGTGTAGCACAGGATGCACACCTTGATGAGCTTGCCGGAATCGTGGCCGGCGGACAGCCGCCCGAACAGGATGGCGCAGGGGAAGGCCACGATCTGGGTCAGCAGCAGCGCCAGCAGGAGCTGCTGGGTGTCCAATCCCAGGGCGGTGCCGTAGGCGGTAGCCATGTCGATGATGGTGTACACGCCGTTGATGAAGAAGAAAAAGGCCAGCAGGTACAGGAAAATGTGCTTATGCTGCCGGGCCTTGCGGAAGGTGCGGCCAAGCTGGGAGAAGGTATCCCGGACGGGACGCACCCGGCGCTCCACAAAGGCCGTCTGCCGGTAGCGCCGCAGCAGGGGGACGGAGCAGACCGCCCACCACACCGCCGTGATGAGAAACGCCAGCACCAGAGCGGTGCCCTGAGAAATGCCGAAGGTGTCGTACATCAGCACCAGCACCAGGCACAGCACGAAGGGAATCACGGAGCCGATGTAGCCATAGGCGTAGCCCATGGTGGAGATGTTGTCCATCCGCTTGGCGGTGGTGATTTCCGGCAGCATGGAGTCGTAAAATACCAGGCTGGCGTGGAAGCCCACCTTGCCCACGATGAACACCGCCAGGAACACCAGCCAGTGCCGGGCGACGCACAGCGCGGCGCAGCCCAGAACGCCCAGCAGGACGCTCAGCAGGAAAATGGGCTTCTTGAAGCCCTTCTGATCGGCCATGGTACCGCAGATGGGGCCGATGATGGCCACCAGCACCGTGGCAATGGAGCCGGCGTAGCCCCAGTAGGGCAGGTACAGATCCTCGCTGACGCCGGAGCTTGTGGCCAGCGCGTTGAAGTAGATGGGCAGGAGTGTGGCCACCAGCAGCGTGAAAGCGGAATTGCCCACATCGTACAAAATCCAGCTTCGCTCCAGGGGCGTGAGACGTTTCGATTTGTCCATAGAGTACCTCTCATTCTATCTTTTTGGGTTCCGTATTCATTATAACACGGCTGGCCTCATTGTCAACGATTGCAAATCCGGGGAAATTGGGGTATAATCGTCAAAAAAGCGCCTGGAGGGGAATCAAAATGCGAAAGTTATACTATGAGGACAGCCATCTGACGGAATTCACCGCCCGGGTCACCGGCTGCGAAACCTGCGAAAAGGGCTGTCTTGTGACGCTGGACGCCACCGCCTTCTACCCCGAAGGCGGCGGGCAGGCCTGTGATGTGGGAACGCTGGGGGGCGTGCGGGTGCTGGACGTCCGGGAGCGGGACGGAGACGTGGTTCACCTGTGCGAGGCTCCCCTGACGCCGGGGGCGACGGTGGAGGGCCGGGTGGACCGGAACCGCCGGTTCGACCTGATGCAGCAGCACACCGGCGAGCACATCGTCTCGGGACTGCTCCACGAAGCCTTCGGCTATCACAACACCGGCTTCCATGTGGGCGCGGAGGGAATGGAGGTGGACTTCGACGGCCCCATCGACCCGGCGTCCCTTGCCCGGATCGAGGAAAAGGCCAACCGGGCCGTCTGGGCGAATCTGCCCCTGAAGTGCTGGTACCCGGCGGAGGAGGAACTGCCGTCCATCCCCTACCGCACCAAGCGGCCGCTGCCCTGGCCGGTGCGGATCGTGGAGATTCCCGGCATCGACCGCTGCGCCTGCTGCGGCGTCCACGTCAAGGCCACCGGCGAGGTGGGGCTCATCAAGATTCTGAGCTGCGTCAGCCTCCGGGGCGGCGTCCGGCTGGAGATGGTCTGCGGCGCCAGAGCCTACCGGTATCTGGCGGCGGTTTTCGACCAGAACCGGCAGGTTTCCCAGGCATTTTCCGCCAAAATGCTGGAAACCGGAGAGGCGGCCAAACGGATGAACGAGACTTTGGCGGTGCAGAAGCTCCTCTGCGCCTCCCTGCGCCGGCAGGTCTTTTCGGACATCGCCCGGCGCTATGAAGGGCGGAAGGATGTGCTGCACTTCCAGCCGGATCTGGAGCCCGGCGGCATCCGGGAGCTGGCCGAGGCCATTTCCGGGGTCTGCGGCGGCCGGGCGGCGGTGTTCTCCGGCGGCGGCTACTGTCTGGCCGCCCGGGAGGGTGATCTGCGGGAGCTGGGGAGAGCCATGACCGCCGCCCTCCGGGGCCGGGGCGGCGGAAAGCCTCGGTTCCAGCAGGGCAGCGTGGCGGCGGGCGCGGACGAGATCCGGGAATTCTTCGCCGGGCTGGATTCCTGGGAGGACTGACCCGGTTCTATTCCGGCGCCGCCGGGCATAGTCTATCCCGAGGAGGGGATGGACATGGCTGAGGATCGGATGCGGCTGCCCCACAAGCTGACCCTGAACGAGCGGCAGCAGCTTTCCATGACCGGGGTGACGGAGGTGGTCAGCTTCGACGAGTCGGCGGTGGTGCTGCTGACGGAGCTGGGACGGCTCACCGTCCACGGCCAGGGCCTGCAGCTTCGGCAGCTGGCGCTGGACGGCGGACAGGTGGCGGTGGACGGCAATGTGTCCGCCATCGTCTACGAGGAGCCCAAGCCCGCCGGCGGCTGGCTGCGCCGGCTCATGGGATGACCGTTCCGGCGCCTGCGGCGCTTCGCTTTGCCGCGGCGTGCCTCATCGGCATGGCGCTGGGGGTGGTCTACGACTTTCTGCGGCCCCTGCGCCCCAGAGCCACCGCCGCGGCGGATCTGGTTTTTCTGCTGGCGGCAGGGGTCGGCTGGGTGTATCTGGGCTTCGGGATCTGCCGGGGCGACCTGCGGCTGGGCTGCATGGCCGGCCTTCCGCTGGGGATGCTGCTGTGGGAAAAAACCGCCGGGCAGTTTCTGCGGCCGGTTTTTGCCGGCTTCTGGCGGCTTTTGGGACGGTTTTTCCGGCTGCTGACCTGGCCGATCCGAAAAATTTTTGATTTTTTGCGGAAAATTTCAAAAAAACTATTTGCATCCGGACGAAAAACGGTTACAATAGATACCGAAGAAAATCGCAACGGGGGAGGAACGGGTCATGGAAAAGCTCAGACGTCTGCTGCGCCGTATCCGGGTGGTATACCGCCGGAGCAGCCGGCTGACCAAGACGGTGGTCTTGTCCGCGGTGGTACTGTCTATGGCCGCGCTGCTGACGCTGCACCTGACCGCCGGCGCCCTTCAGGCAAGAGCCGAAGAGCTGAAAGACGAAGCCGCCCGGCTGGAGCAGGAGAATCAGCAGCTGGAAAGCAATATTGACGGCCTCGGCTCCGCCGACAGCGTGGAGCAGATCGCCGGGGACGAGCTGGGTCTTGTGGATCCCAACACCGTTGTCATTCACCCCGAACCGTAATCAATGGGAGGAAACAAATCAAGTATGGAGTTAACCGTCGGAGCAATTTTAGAAGGCAAAGTCAAATCCATCACCAATTTCGGCGCGTTTGTGTCTCTGCCCGACAACAAGACCGGCATGGTACATATTTCCGAGGTGGCCAATGCCTACGTCAGCGACATCCGCCAGCACCTGACCGAGGGTCAGGAGGTGAAGGTCATGGTCATCGGGCTGGACAACGGCAAGATCAACCTGTCCATCAAGCGTCTGGAGCCCAGGCAGCCCCGGGACAACGCCCCCCGCGGACGCGCACCCCAGGGTCAGAGCCGCCCCGCGCCTCGCAGCGCCGCGCCTACGCCGCCTCCCGCTCCCAAGACCGCCGATCAGCTTTTTGAGGAAAAGCTGAAGGCCTTCATGTCCGAATCCGACAGCAAGATTTCCTCCATCCGGCAGTATTCCGACCACAGAACCAAGAGCCGCAGAAGATGATCTTCCCGGGCCGCCGCAGCCGCGGCGGCTCTTTTTGGGAAGCGGAGAGGAAGATAAATGTCATTCTGAGCGCAGCCGCCTGCGAACGCGCCGGAGGTTGGATTTGCTGCGTTTTGGGGAATCCCTAAGGAGGAAGTGTTATGTCAACCGTTGTAATCACCGGCGGCTCCCGGGGAATCGGGGCGGCGGCGGTGGAGCTGTTTGCCGCCCGGGGCGACCGGGTGGTTTTTCTCTACGAAAAGAATCACGACGCCGCCCGTGCCGTGGCGCAGCGCACCGGCGCGGTGCCGATTTGCTGCGACGTGGCCGACGGCAAGGCCGTGGAGGCCGCCTTCCGGCAGATCGGGGATGTGGACGTGCTGATCCTCTGTGCCGGCATCTGCCACTATGGGCTCCTGTCCTCGGTGGAGGAATCGGTGTGGGATCGGCTCTTCGCCGTCAATGTCAAGGGGATTTACCACTGCGTCAACGCCGCCATGCCCGCCTTCCTGCGCCGGCACGCCGGCAGCGTCATCACCGTCAGCTCCATGTGGGGTCAGGTGGGCGCCTCCTGCGAGGCGGCCTACTCCGCCACCAAGGGCGCCGTCATCGCTCTGACCAAGGCGCTGGCCAAGGAGCTGGGCCCCAGCGGCATCCGGGTCAACTGCGTGGCGCCGGGGGTGATTCTGACGGATATGTGCGCCGGCGTGGATCCCCGGATTCTGGAAGAAATGGCGCAGGAAGCCCCCGTGGGGCGCAACGGCACCCCCGCCGATGTGGCGAAGGCCATGGTGTACCTGGCGGACGCGGAATTCGTCACCGGCCAGATCCTGCCGGTCAACGGCGGCTATGTGATCTGACAGCCCCCGGAACCGTATGCCGGGGATTTCGGATTGGACATTCTTAATTCCTCATCCCTAATTCCTCATCCCTAATTTCTAATCCCTAATTGCTAAGCAGTCTGCAAAAAAGCGCTGGAGCAGTCGCTCCGGCGCTTTTCTTGGATTTCGGTGTCTCAGCGGAAGCGGTAGCCCGCGTCCAGCAGACGATTCAGGGCGTTGTTGGCCTCCTCGTCGGAAAACAGGGCGGTGAAGCGGCCGTCCACCGCCAGCGCCTCCAGGGAAAGCTCCAGCCGTCCCCGTTCCGCCAGGGCGGCAAAGCCGTCGCTGACCCGGGCGCCGGAAAGCTGCCGGCGGGCGGTTTTCATGGCCTCCTCCGGCGCCACCGGCCGCAGCCGCAGACCCAGCGCCGCCGCCTTTTCCCGATTCGCCGCCCACGCGGCGATAAATTTTTCTTCCATGGAATCTCCTCCCAAAGCGGCGGGATCAGCCCACCACGTTTTCACCGGTGACGGTGTCGCCCCGGATCACATCGGCAAAGTAGGTGTCCAGCACCGCCTTGGCGATCTGCGCCATGGTGGAGCCGTGTCCGGCTTTCTCACCGTAGACCACCACGGCGATCTCCGGCTTCTCCAGAGGCGCGTAGCAGACGAAGGCACCGTTGTCGGAATACTTGGAGCCGGCGTCGGTCTGGGCGGTACCGGTCTTGGCCGCCACGGCGATGGGGAAATCCGCGAAGAATTTGGATACGCTGCCCTCGGTGGTGACCATGTGCATACCCTCGGAATAGGCCTCGTAGGCTTCCTCTGTGATATTCAGCCGGCCCAGCTCCTCCACCTGACTGCTCAGGGTCACGGCGCTGTAATCCGATGTCAGCACCCGGTTCAGGAAGGTGGCCTTGTACCGGACGCCCCGGTTGGCCAGGGTGGAGGTGTAAACACAAAGCTGCATGGGGGTGAACTGGTTGTCGGACTGGCCGATGGAAGCCATGATCTGGTCGGCGGCGTACCAGCGGGCGTCATCGCCCTTGTGGAGCAGGGCTCTGGTGGTGGGATTGGCACGGTAGCCGATTTTTTCGGGCAGCTCGATGCCCGTGGGCTCTCCCAGTCCCAGAGCCTTGGCGGTGCTGTCGATGACGCTGATCTCCAGCCGGTCGCCCAGATCGTAGAAGAAATAGTTGCAGGAATCCCGCAGCGCCTCCATGGCATTGATGGTGCCGTGGGTGGCATGGTACTTGGTCCAGACCAGGCAGGAGGCCGTAAATCCCACGTCGGCATACTTGGTGTAGGTGCCCATGTCCTTGATGGTGGTGGTCTTGTCGATGATGCCGGCGTCGATGCCCGCCACCACCATGGCCATCTTATAGGTGGAGCCGGGGGGATAGGTGGCCTGCAGCGCCCGGTTGTACAATGGCGCGAAATCCGTCTCCAGAAGCTGATTGTAGTCCTCCCGGAAGGTGGACAGATCGTAGGTGGGATAGCTGGCGCAGGCCAGAATCTGCCCCGTCCGGACGTCCATCACCACCACGGCGCCGCCCTCGGCGTCGGAGCCGTCGGGCTTTTCCTGACCCTCCGGCAGGTTCTGGCCGCTTTCCCGGAGCTGGGTCAGCAGCGAAGCCAGTTGATCCTCGGCGGTGGTCTGCAGGTTCAGGTCGATGGACAGCTCCACGTTCTGACCCGCCACGGGGCGGTAGACCCGGCCGGTGTCCTTGTCCTCCTTGTAGTAGGATTCCAGAACGGTGCCGTCCACGGCGGTGACGTCCACCCGGATGCCGTCGGTGCCGTGGAGGTATTCCTCGAAGGCTTTCTCCAGACCGTCCTGACCCACCAGCGTGTCCATATAGTAGCCGTCCCGCTCCTTATAGTATGCCCACTGCTCCGAATCCATGGCGCCCACGAAGCCCAGAATGTGGGCGGCGTACTTGGTATTGTACTCCCGGACGATGGAGGCTTCGGTTTTCAGTCCCGGAATGTTCAGCTCCAGAATGGCGTAAAGATCCGCGCTGTCCGCGTCCTCCAGGAACACGTAGTTGGGCAGCTTGGTGATGCCCTGCCGCAGATCCAGCTCGTAGCGCAGTCCGATGACGGCCCGGGCGTCGGTGTCGCTCCATTCCTCGGGGATTTTGTATTTCTCCCGGAGCTTGCGGATCAGCAGCGGCGCCGTGATATCCGAGTCGAGGCCGCCCTTTTTGGGCAGGTACGCCTGAAAATAGCCCTGCCAGGTGGCGCTCTGGTCGCTGAGGGTATAGGCGAAGGGGGCGGTTTTCGTGACGGGGAAATGGTCGATGTATTCGATGTTCCGCTCCCGGCAAAGCCGCACCAGCTCCAGCAGCAGATCGTTGGTGCCTTCGGCGCTGTAAATGACGTAGTGATTGAATACCAGATCGTAGCTGGCCCGGTTGGTCACCAGAACGTTGCCGTAGCGATCCAGGATATCGCCTCTGGCGGCCTTGACCCGGGTCTCGGTGGTAAAGGTTTTGGTGTTGTCCACCTTGCCGCCGGTCTCGATGACCTGCAGATCGTACAGCTTCAGGGCGAACAGCCCCAAAATCAGGCAGAAGAAGGCCAGCACGAGGCCGGCTCTTCTTCGGGTTATTCTGTCCATGTTTCTCCTCCCATTTTACGGATGGCCGCGAATACGGGGTACAGCAGCGGCATCACCGCCAGGCTCAGGGCGCCGCTGAGGCAGAAGCTCCCCAGGCGGGACAAGGTGGTGAAGCCCAGGAAGAAGCCGATGCCGAAAACGGTCAGCTCGTAGAGCATCACCGCGGCGGCGGCGCACAGCATGACGGTGAGGAATCCGTAGCGCAGGAAGCTCTGGCGCAGGATGCCGATAACCACCCCCAGCACCGTCATCACGACGATGACATAGGGCCCCGGCGCGGAGCCGGAAAACCAGTACAGCGATGAGGCCACCAGCACGAACACGCTGCCCACCTCGGGATCCAGCATGATGCAGACCGTCAAAATGGCGGCGGGCACCAGATCCGTGGCGGCGCCGAAGAGCCGCACCCGGCTGAGGATCACATCCTGCACCACGCTGAGGGCAATCAGCACCAGAGCCATCAGCAGCCATTTCAGCAGGGTGCGCCGCTGTTTTTTGGTGATATAGAGTTTGCTCAGGGCGCCGGAATGGTTTTTATCCGGCCGAAAATCCCGTTTTCTTCCGAACATAGGCTTACTCCGCGTTGAACTGGGTCAGGATGAACACCTGCTCCAGCCCCTCGATGTCCGCCGCCGGCTCCAGAATGGCGTACTTTTCCACGCCGGTGTCGGTGAAGCCGGCGTCCACCACATGGCCGATAATCAGATTCCGGGGGTACACGGTGGAGCCGGCGGTGACCACCTGATCCCGGTTGCGGATGACGGCGGAGCTGGGCAGATAGTCCATCCGCAGCAGTCCCGCCTGATCCTCGGCGTAGGCGCCCTGCACCATGCCGCTGTAGCCGGAGGAGGCGATGGTGGCGCTGATTTCCAGCGAGGAATCCAGCACCGACTTGATGACGGCGTAGTTGGGCCCCGCCTCCACCACCAGACCCACCACTTCCTTGTGGGCGGTGATGGCGCACATGCCCACCTGAACGCCGGAGGCGGTGCCCCGGTTGACGGTGAAGGTGCTGGACCAGTCGGTGGAGTTGCGGGAGATGATGTAGCCGTCCACCAGCTTGTAGCCGTCCCTGGACACCTCCAGCTCCAGCAGTGCCCGGAGCCGCTCGTTTTCCCGGGTGACGGTGTCCGCCAGCATGGCGTTTTCCTCCATCTGGGCGATCTGATCCCGGAGGGCGGCGTTTTCGGCCTCCAGCGCCTCATAGCGGAACATATAGTTGTAGAACCGCTCCGCCTGAGCCGTCAATGTGGCGGCGCCGCTGCGCAGAGGCGCCAGGACGCTCTGCACCAGGGTATCCAGAGGGGTCTTGCCCAGCAGATTGCCGGCGACGGCCAGTCCCGCCGTCAGCAGTGCCGCCACGATCAGAACAATCTTGACTTTGGTTGTGAAAAAGTATTTCATAGCGTCTCCTTTACCGGATATCAAAGAGGAGTGGGGGGATCAGGAATGCGGAATTGTCATTGCGGGGAGGGGATGAAACCCCCGACGTGGCAATCTCATTTAAGTCCCCGCGTAGGATTTTCATGAGATTCCCACGGTCGCTGTCGCTCCCTCGGAATGACAAATTTCCCTGTGGGGGTGAATCGGCCTTCTCAGGGAGAAGGCTGTTGGCCTCGGGTCAAAAGCTCCGGCGCCATGTCGCGGAGAATTTTCCACAGCCGGCACACCGGCAGTCCCATGACATTATAATAGTCCCCTACCATTTTCTCCGCGAACAGGGCGCCGCCGCCCTGAATGCCGTAGGCGCCGGCCTTGTCCATGGGCTCGCCGGAGCGGACGTAGGCGTCGATTTCCCCTTCGGACAGGGGGCGGAAGTGGAGATCCGTCACCTCGGTGACCGTCACCGCCCGGCTGCCCCGCAGCACCGTCATGCCGGTCATCACCTGATGATCCCGGCCGGACAGCAGCCGCAGCATGGCCCTGGCCTCGGCCTCCTCCCGGGGCTTGCCCAGCACCCGTCCCTGACAGACCACGATGGTATCGGCGGCCACCACCACATCGTCGGGCTCCCGGGGCGTGGTCTCCGCCTTCCGGCGGCTGACCCGAGCCACCTCGTCGTAAGGGCGAAGGGCGGGATCCATGGTTTCGTCGATATCCGCCGCCCGGACGAGGAAGGGAATCGAAAACAGTCCCATCAGCTCCCGCCGCCGGGGAGACTGGGACGCCAGTATCAGATTCATGGTATCTCCTTTCAGCCGCTGCCGCGCCGGCGGGACGGGAACCCCCCCTGCGGTGAAAATCTGTCATTTCGAGGGAGCGGGCGGGAAGCGGGAATCCCATGAGAATCCTACGCAGGGACTTAAATGAGATTGCCGCGCCGGCCTTTCAGGCCGCCTCGCAATGACACTCTGATTCCTAATTCCTAATTACTAATTACTAATTCCTAATCCCAACTCTCCGATCTTCTCTACTCCAGTCCCCGGAGGTACAGTCCCCGGGTGCAGGCGCCGGGATCGAAGGCGGGCGGGTTGACGTAGGCGGCAAGCACCTGATCCACCTCCCGGGCGTTTTCCGTGGTGAAATACAGCCGGGTCGCCCAGAGCCCCAGCCGCGCCAGATCGTCCTGACGATCCAGCCAGCTCAGCTTTTTGCCGTTGAGCAGCACACTGCGGCACTTGTCTCCGTCCCGGATGACCGGGAATTCGGCGCCGGTGCGGTCGGTGAGCTTGCAGGGGGTGAGATTGCAGGTGCAGCTTCCGGTGCGGCCCCGGATCAGGCAGTTTTCCGTGACCATCAGGGGCAGCCGGCCGTAGGCGAAGATTTCGCAGGGCACCGCCTTGCTGATGTCCCGGATCTGGGGCAGGGTCATCTCGAAGCTCAGCGCGGCGGATTTCAGCCCCAGCTCCTTCATCAGATTCACCGAGGCGGAATTGTACAGATTCAGTCCGAAATCTCCCCGGATCCGCAGTCCCGCCTCCCGGACGGTGAGCAGCAGACCCACATTTCCCACCAGTGCCTCCCGGACGCCCAGCTCCTTCACCCGCTTCAGGTCGTCCCGGAGCCGATCCAGCTCGTTGTCGTGGACGATCCGGGGCAGCACCGCCGCCACCGTGACCTGCCGGGTCAGCTCCTGACACAGCAGGGGATCCAGCGCCAGAATGTGGATGGGAACGTACAGCACCTCCGGCTTCATCTTCAGAAGCCGCCCGGTGAGCTGCTCCCGGGAAGTAATCTGCACCGTGAGGGACGGGCCGCCCCGGCGGCCCTCCAGGTGGGGAATCTTTTCGGGGCGGTTCAGCGCCACCGGATCCCGCCGGGCCCGCAGTGCGGTGAGCTGATTCAGCGCGTCCCGCCGCATGGCGTTGACGGCGGCGGCGGACAGAGCCAGACCGTCCTCCATCCGGCACTCCACCCCGGCGCAGGCGAAGGGGGTGCCGCCGGTTTTGCCCAGCCGCTCCTCCAGCTCGGCCGCCGTCAGCGGACGGGTGCGGGCGATCTGAGGCATGGGTCCCACCACCCGGCAGACCCGTCCCTCCGGGTCGGTGACGGTGAGGGAGCTGCCCTGACCGGTGACACTGACCTGAAATTGCACGGGAACCAGAGGATTTTCCGTCCCCTCGTAGCTCTGGCGGACGGACTGGAGCCATTTGGCATCGTCGTAGCGATCCTCCCGGACGCCGAACATCTCCGGCCCGGTGTGACCGGTGTAGTAGCCGTCGGTGAAGCCCTGGCGGCTGAAGGCGGCGGTGAGGGTGTTCATCATGTCCCGGGTCACCTCGCCGGTGTCCAGCGCCCGGCGGTAGACGCCGGTGACGGCGGCCACATATTCCGGCCGCTTCATCCGGCCCTCCAGCTTCAGGGAGGCCACGCCCATTTCCTCCAGCTCCCGCAGCCAGTGGACAAGGCAGTTGTCCTTCAGGCTCAGGGGGTGCCGGTTTTCGCAGCGGCCGTAGCCGTAGCTCTGGCGGCAGGGCTGGGCGCAGCGGCCCCGGTTGCCGGAGCGGCCGCCGATGGCGGCGGACAGGTAGCACTGGCCGCTGTAGCACATGCACAGGGCGCCGTGGCCGAAAACCTCAATTTCCACCGGGGAATTGCGGCAGATATCGCGGATCTCATCCCGTCCCAGCTCCCGGCTGAGCACCACCCGGCTCATGCCCATGGCGGCGCAGAACAGCACGCCGGCCAGGGAATGCACCGTGAGCTGGGTGGAGCCGTGGATGGCGATTTTGGGGGCGATCTGGCGGCAAAGCTGCGCCACGCCCAGATCCTGTACGATAAAGGCATCCACGCCGGCGGAGGCCGCCTGCCGGATCAGCGCGCAGACGTCGCTGATTTCCCGGTCGGACACCAGAGTATTTAAGGTAAGATGCACCGCCACGCCCCGGACATGGCAGTATTTGACCGCCTCGGTGAGCATGGGGATGGTGAAGTTTTTCGCGCCCTGGCGGGCGTTAAAGGCGCCGCAGCCCAGGTAGACCGCGTTGGCGCCGTTCTGAACGGCCGCCTGCAGCGCTTCCATGGATCCGGCGGGAGCCAAAAGTTCCAGCATAGCGTTTTCTCTACATATGGTATACTTAGGAACAGTATAGCATACCCCGGGCCCAACTTCCAGTCCGGACTGTGAATTTTTTTGAAAAAAGTGGGGGTTGGGTAATTTCTCAAAAAAATTACAGGAACCCTCTTGACAATCATGTAACCATATGTTATTATCATTTCACCACATACAAACGGAGGCGACGCCAATGCGATGGAACATCCCCGGCACGGTGCTGACCGCGGACACGGAGCAGACCCGCTTCATCGAGGAGAAATTCAACGCCATGTTTCTGGGGGGCGGCATGGTGCTCAGTCAGGTGGCGGGGGTCACCGGGCTGGAGCCCTACACCATCCAGAACTGGGTCAAGCGGGGCTTCCTCACCAATCCGGTGGGCAAGCGCTACACCCTGCGGCAGCTGTGCCGCATTATCAACATCAATATGCTCAAAGCCGCCCTGCCTATGGAGGACATCTGCGGTCTGCTGCAGTATGTCAACGGCAGCCTCAGCGACGAGAGCGACGACCTGATCGACGATTCGGTGCTGTACTTCCTGTTCCTCCGGCTTGCGGTTCACTGCCGGCAGCCCGGCAGCCTTCCGGAGGACGACGGGTATCTGGCGGCGCTGCTGGAGGAATACCCGGAGCCGGTGCCCGGCGCCCGGCAGCGGGTGGAAAAGGTGCTGCGGATCATGCTCACCGCCTGGGCGGCCTCCCAGCTCTGCCGCCGGGCGGAGAATATGGTGTCCGCCCTGAAGGCGGAAGATTCGCCGCATTGAGGGTATGCCATTCCCCGGTGTCATTCCGAGGGAGCGAGCGAGAAGTGGGAATCTCATTTGAAATCCTACGATAAGACTTAAAGTGAGGTTGCCGCGTCGGGTTTTCCCCCCCTCCCCGCAACGACAGAATTTCCCAAAGCTTCTCCTTGAGGAGAAGGCTTTGCGGGCGGCGAAAATCCGCCATCCAATCAATCCAAATACAAAAAGGAGACAACCAACATGGACAACAACGGCTTTTACAGCTACACTCCCGGGAAAAAACCGGCCAATCCGAAAAAAATCCGGAACATCATCCTCACCGCCGCGGTGGCGCTGCTGGTGCTGGTGGGAATCCTGACCTGCTTCTACACCGTGGACGATAAGCAGCAGGCGGTGGTCACCACCTTCGGCCGGGTCTCCGGCATCACCGACGCCGGCCTCCACTTCAAGCTGCCCTTCGGCATCCAGCAGGTTCACAAGGTGGACGTGAACGTCTACCAGAAGATCGAGCTGGGCTATGAGCAGAACGCCGCCGGCGTGGACGTGACCAAGGCCAGCGAAAGCACCATGATTACCGGCGACTACAACATCGTCAACGTGGATTTCTTCGTGGAGTACAAGATCTCCGATCCGGTGCAGTACCTCTACTCCTCCAACGATCCGGAGCTGATCCTGAAGAACCTGATCCAGAGCCAGGTGCGCAACGTGGTGGGCTCCTCCACCGTGGACGCGGTGCTCACCGACGGCAAGGAAAACATCCAGATGCAGGTCAAGGAGCTGGTGAGCCAGATCTTGGAGGAATACGACATCGGCCTGACGCTGGTGGACGTCCGGATTCAGGACGCCGAACCCCCTACGCAGGAGGTCATCGAGGCCTTCAAGGCGGTGGAGACCGCCAAACAGCAGGCCGAGGCCGTGGTCAACGACGCCAAAGCCTATGAAAACGCCCAGGTGCCCAACGCCGAGGCGCAGGTTCACAAGCAGCTCCAGAACGCCGAGTATCTGAAGCAGAAGCGTATCAACGAGGCCGTGGAGGCCGTGGCCATGTTCGAGGCCATGTACAATGAATACCGCCTGAACCCGGACATCACCCGCAGCCGTATGTACTACGAGGCCATTTCCGAAATCCTGCCCGGCGTCAAGCTCTACATCAACACCGGCGACGGCCAGAGCATCGATATGCTCCTGCCGCTGGAATCCATCATCGGAGGGAACTGAATTATGAAAAAAGGTATCATGATCGGCGTGGTCGCCCTGCTGCTGATTATCGTGGCGGCCAGCTCCGTGTACACCGTGAAGGAAAATCAGTACGCCTGCACCTTCCGGTTCTCCGAAATCGTCAACACCGAGTCCACCGCGGGTCTGCACTTCAAGATTCCCTTCCTGGACAGCGTGAAGTATTTCCCCAAGACCACCATGCTCTATGACATCCCGCCCTCCGAGGTGCTGACCTCCGACAAGCAGAACATGACCGTGGACTGCTACATTCTGTGGAGCATTTCCGATCCCCAGCAGTTCTACCGCACCCTCAGCACCACCCAGGAGGCCGAGGCCCGTCTCAACGCCATCACCTACACCGCCCTGAAGAATGCCATGGGCCGTCTGGCTCAGGCGGACATCATCAACCTGAAGGACGGCGCCGAGCGCAACGAGATCTACGGCAGCATCGCCACCACCGTGGACGCCCAGGCGGTGACCTACGGCATCCATGTGGAGGATGTGAAGATCAAGCAGTTCGATCTGCCCGATTCCAACCTGAACGCGGTCTACACCCGCATGATCTCCGAGCGGAACCAGATGGCGGAGAAGTACGCCGCCGAGGGCAACAAGGAAGCCACCGAGATCCGCAACCGGGTGGATAAGGAAGTCAACATCATGATCTCCGACGCCCAGGCGGATGCCGCCAAGCTGGTGGCCGAAGGCGAGGCCGAGTATATGCAGACCCTGTCCGATGCCTACGATTCCCCGGAAAAGCAGGAGTTCTACGAGTTCATTCTGGCGCTGGACGCTCTGAAGCAGTCCCTCACCGGCGACAGCAAGACCATCATTCTGGACGCGAATTCCGAACTGGCCAAAATTCTGACAGGTGCCGGCGGCTGAC
>JAQXIT010000062.1 GCA_029007925.1 Bacillota bacterium
GGGGAGGTGCCGGATTTGTCCGGCCTCCCCGGTATCCACATCGAGGTCAAGCGGGTGGAAAAGCTGAATGTGGGCGAGGCTATGGAGCAGTCGATCCGGGACAGTGAGCGGATGCGGGACGGTATGCCTGCTCTGTTCCACAGGCGTAATCGGAAACCGTGGCTTGTGACCATGCGGTTGGTGGACTGGCTGCAACTCTATCGAACAAAGAGCGAACAAAGAGAATGGACCAAGAACTGCCACCAGGCGAACCCCGACAAAACCCCGAGAAACCCGACACCATAAAAGCAGTTTTTAGACACGATAACGCGCGCGCAATTCAGCTATGAAGCGAGTATGAAGCGAGAGAAAGTAGGGGTTTTGTAACACGATAACGCGCGCGGAATTATGCCCCAGAAAGCAAAAGCAGCCCCCGCCGGACTGCCGGGAAGCTGCTGCCATGTATTCGGTTCGGTAAGCTGATTATACAGGAGTGTGGCGCAAATGTCAAACGAGGAATTGGTGGCGGCGATCAGGGCCGGGGCGGCTGAGCGCATGGGTGAGTTGTGGGAACAGGTGAAAGGGTTAGTTGCGTGGAAAGCCCGCCACATTATGACCGCTCTGGATCTGCGGGGCAGTCCGTGCGGCGTGGAATTTGATGATCTGTATCAATCCGGCTATCCTGCCCTTGTGGCGGCTGTGGACAGCTACGAGCCGGAAAGCGGCGCCTTTTCCACCTGGTTCATGTATCATCTGAAAAAGGCCTTTGCGGAGGCCACCGGCTACCGCACAAAGACCGGGCGCAATGAGCCGGTAAATAACGCCTTGAGCCTGGATGAACCATTGACAGATGAAGCTGACAGCGGCTTGTTCGGTGATCTGATTCCTGATCCCAAAGCAGCCGCCACCATGCTGAGCATAGAGGAAAAGCTGTGGCGGGAACAGCTCCATGAGGCTTTGGAGGCGGCTCTGGCGGCACTTCCTGAGCAGAATGCCGATGTACTGCGGTTGAGGTATTATCAGGGCTTAACCCTTGCAGAGACCGGAGAGCGCAAGGGAACCACGGCCGAAAGAGCGCGGCAGATGGAGAACAAGGCCATTCGGCAGCTGCAGAAACCCGGCATTTCCTGTCACCTTCGGCCATTTTATGATTTCGATTTCTACTGCGGCACCGGCTTGGGATCGTTCCAAAACTCCGGGATGTCCATTCAGGAGCGGTATATTGTACTTGAGGAAGATCGGAAGGAACGGGAGGAGCAGCGGCGGAAGGAACGGGAGGCCAGAAAGCTGAAAGAGGAATTCAAAATCCAATGTGAGGAAATGGCCCAGCAGGCGCAAGCTGTGGTGGCAAGCATGACCCCGGAGGAAAAGGCCCGGCTGCTGGCCAAGTATGGGTACGCATGAACCTGATAAAACCTGAAATTACATAGGAGGAAAGAACATGGAAGAAAAACGAATTTCCGCTTTGAAAGCGATTCGGATCAAGTGTCTGGACTGCTGTTGCGGGAGTAGCAATGAAGTGAAGCTGTGTACAGTGACGGGCTGCGCCCTGTACCCGTTCCGTGAGGGGCATAACCCATTCACTACAAAACGAGAGTGGACAGAGGAGCAAAGGGAGGCTCAGAGAGTCCGCATCGCACAAAATATCCATTCAGTTACTCGGGAGAAAACCGAAAACCACGCTTCGGAGGGTTAAGATATTACCCAACACATTTCGCCAGAAATCAAGCCGTGGAAAAGGCGCTCAGCCGCCGCAGAGGAAAATACCCGCCACTCCTCCAGTCTGGAAGTGTGGCGGGTGATTCATATATACTGCGTTCCTATTCGGAATCAGACCATCCATAGATCCCAAGGCCCCTAATAAAAGCGGCTATTAGCGCCAGATCCCTGGTAGAGGCACCGGGCAATTTGGCCAGGATATAGCGTAGGTTGCTTTCTTTGTTCCGCTCATAGTTGCCTTTTTCTTGCTCATTGCTCATGCGCTCACCGTCTTTCTGTATATCCGTCCATATAATCGGATTGCCACAGATCCGCCACAGACTGCACCGTTTCGTTACCTTCGTCAACATTCAGACGAAAGGCTTTTACCACCAGCGACGGGAAAACATCGGTGGGGTATGCGCTCTTGCCTTGCTGCGCGTCCTTATGGCCCAGCTCCGTGAGCATCTCTCCAACCTTCAGGATATGTTCTGCAATCCGCAAAACCAGATCAGCGGGCTTGCGTCCGTGTTCCTGTTCATAGGCTTCCGACCATTCGGTGACTGTGGGTGATAATGTCATTCTGCGGTGTCCTCCTCTTTCACGTTTGTGGCGGGTGCTTCTTCGGTGGCGGCTGGGGCCAACTGTTCCCAGAGCTGGCACAGGTCAATCCGGCCTGTGCGCCTCGGTCTGATCTGCTCCACACCGATGACATGGTATCCGCCATGCTCGTACCGGGCGGTGATGAAGTCCGCCGCATTTAGCCCTAGCAAGCCCAGAGCGCCCGCGCCGTCCTTGTCAAGCGTGTAGACCTCCTCGTTGATGGCGCGTGGTTTCGGCTCTCTCAGGTCAACGTAGCGGACGAGAAAGCCCGTGATGGTGATTCTCTTGGTACAGGTCAATGTGAATTCCTCCTTGACATTGCGGGGAGGCTGGCCTAGAATATAGGTGCCTCCCCTTGGCGGGTTGGTGTCTAGTCTCTTGTGCTTCTGCTTTCTCAGGGCTTGCACAAGGGGCTTTTCTTATGCGCTGATGGGGTGAACCTGAGAAAACCCGAAGTAGCAGGTCACCCGGGTGCCGCTCTTGGTGGCGGGATCGCTGAGAATCGCACGGTACAGAGCCTTGCTCTCATGGATCACCTCATAGCCCAGATCCCGCCATCCTGCCCAGGTGTGGGTTTCTTCGGAGATGCCGGCCTCTGTCTTGGCTGCGTTGTGTGCCTTGGCGTTGGCCCATGCCATCCGCAGAGCTACGGCGAAGGACTGAACGCCCTTGCGGAAGATTCGCCACGCTGCACTCATGATCTGAGAGAGATTGTACTTTTTCATTGGTTTTACCTCCTGAAATTTTGTGGCGGGAAACCATTCGGCGGAATCAGGAATGTTGCCGTTGGCGTGTACCGTATCACCTGTTGACCGGCGCCGAATTCATAGACCGTATAGTCCTCTATTTGGTTTCCGGGAATCTCAAGCGGGATCTGGAATGTTGCTGGGGGAGAATGCAGCTCACCAGTTGACCGGCGCTTGATTTATGAACCGTGTGTCCTTCATTGGTTCCCTTGCCTTTGTGTCTATATAATATCATATCGTGCGCACGATATCAAGATGGAATATTGCACAATCTTGCGCACGATAATTTGTTTATTTTGTATCTTGCGCACGATTGCAATTTGTGCTATAATACAGATACGGTGGAGAAGGTGAACTTTTATAGCCGCCACCACCACAATGTGAGCCAAACGGAGGGTATAAAAATGGCTGGTACGACAGAATACAAGAATAAATGGCAACAGGAAAACAGAGAGCGGATTAATCTTGTTGTGGCAAAAGGAAAAAAGGCTGTAATACAGGCACAGGCCGATGCTAGCGGCGTAAGTGTTAACGCCTACATCAACGCAGCCATTGATGAAAAGATGGAGCGAGATCAGGAGGCACGGAATGAAGAATTATGTTGATAAATTTCACATGACCCGGGAACAAAGTATATTCCTGGCAAAAAAGAAATACGATGAAAATGTCTATTGCGGCATGAGGATGGAGAACAGAGCAGTCACCTTCCCACAGACAAAGACGATCCTGCAGGGCGTGAATGTTCCAAATGTGCAGCTGTCAGATATTCAAGCAATTTTGAATATGCGTGATGCATGGCAGTTCCTGCTGGATAGTATGGATCAGCCTGTTACCCTGGACTACCTGTGCAAGCTCAATGCGTATATTGCCCGGAATGAAGCACTGGAATGGGGAAAACTGCGCACCGGCTCTGTGATGATCTCCGGAACGGACTATTTGCCACCTGTGCTGTCTTGGGAGGCTGTCAGTGCTGAATTGAATGCAATACTGACTGCAGACACTACCGCCACAGCAAAAGCCCTTGAGGCGTTTGTGTGGGGTGCAAGAGGCCAATTCTTCTGGGATGGCAACAAGCGAACCAGTATGACCATTGCGAACAAGATCCTGATTTCCGCCGGTGCAGGCTTTCTTACGATCACCGACCGCCACATGGAGCAGTTCAATACCCTGCTTGTGGAGTACTACAACACTGGAGACAGTGAATCACTGAAGGATTTCCTCTATGAGAACACCATTCAGGGCATTGCATAAAAGAACATCCAGGAGCAACCATATCTGTGGCGGCTCCTGGTGTTTTCGTGGTAGCGATCTGCATATATGGGAGGTAGACCATCCCCGGCATACTGGGGAATAAATCTTGCAGAAAATCACGGCTGAAATTTTGGGCCAATTTTGGGCCACAACCCCTGAAATGGCCCATTACGAAGTGTTATGAAATGTTATGGTATCCGCCACAAAATGGAGTGAAATAGTGTGTTCTCGAATGGTAAAATACGATACTTTACAAAGATACTCGCTCTGTTAATCCGCAGGTCGTTGGTTCGAGTCCAACAAGGGGAGCCAGAAAAAGCACTTGCTTCGGCAAGTGCTTTTTTTACGAAATAAATCCCTTCCGGGATTTGTGAAATGACCTTCGGGCGTGAAATATGGCTTCGCCATGTGAAATGCGCTGCGGCGAATGAGGGATTTATTTCATTTCACATTCGGTGTCAACTGAATATTTCACGATTCGGGACAGCGGATTATTTCACATTTTGCGTCAGCAAAATATTTGAAAAAATTTGGGGTTGTGCTATAATTAATACAAGGAGGCGATGGCTTTGTGAAAAAAGTTTTATCTTGGATTCTTTTTATAGTAACCGTTATTATTTTTGTGTTTGATATATACGCTACAGTTTGCGGCACGATTGATGTCAAAAACCAATTTGATAGGATTGATTCTATGGGAGGCAGCGGAGTTGATTATTTTGGTGTCGGAGCAGATATTCTTATAATCGGTGTAATTCTGATTACTTTTATTGGGCTGATTTCTTGCGCCGTTTCTTGGAAATGTGCGCAAAATCGTGCGATCCGTATTACATCTATTGCCTTATTTATCTTATTTATATTGATGATTCCAACAATATTGGCTTGTTTTTGCTTTGCTTATATGTAATGCGGTAGTTGTGAAACATGATGTTAAGTTACATTTTTGTACTATGACGCCAGAAAAAGCACTTGCTTCGGCAAGTGCTTTTTTTAATGAAATAAATTCCTTGCGGGATTTGTGAAATGCCCTTCGGGCGTGAAATATGGCTTCGCCATGTGAAATGCCTGCGGTGTGTGGGGAATCGGGCGGGATTATTGGGAATCGTGGGGATCCTCGGAATCCGGGAGCTGGGGGCGGGAATTGGCCTCTCTGGCGGACTGGATCAGGCTGCTCAGGACGGAGACGATGGTACTGCGGGTATTTTCGTCCATATGCAGCGCACGGAAATAGGTGAGGATATTCTGAAGCTTCAGGATGTCCCGGGGGCGGCTGACGTTATCCTGCATCAGCAGATCAAATACCGCGTCGAAAAACTTGCTCCGTTCCTCCCGGGTCATGCCCTCCAGCCATGCGCGGAAGGTCTTATCCAGAAAATAGGAATCCCGCGTGCGCTCTTCCATGACCAGGAAATTGCCGCCCATGACCTCCCAGGAATGGGGATCATGCTGCATCAGGCCAAACTGGCTGCTCTTGATGACGGTATAGCCCTCCCGGCGTTCCAGCAGCATTCCGAACACCGAGGCCTGGGGGACAAAAGTGCGGATTTTGGGCAGCAGCGCCAGATAGCCGGGGTCGCTCATCATATGCTCCGTGAAGCCGGGGCCGTCCTGATTGTACACCTCCAGAATCCTTGCCTGCACCGCCGGTTCCGATTTGGCTCCGGCGTAAACCGCCAGATTGCCGCCCTTGGAGTGGCCGGTGAGGCGCAGGGGCATTTCGCTGCCGGCGGCGAATTCCTCCGTGTAGTCCTTCGCCAGCCGCTGGGCGGGAACGCTGTCCTGGAAGGTCATGTCGAAATCCTCCCGCCAGCCTACCAGCGTGTCGTCCGTCCCCCGGAAGGCCAGGCAGGCCGAGCCGTCGTCCAGCAGGTAGGTGATGGCGGCGAACTGGGTATCCTCCTGGGGGACAAACCGGTTCCGGTAGAAGGTCAGGCCCAGATTGCCGAAGCGCGCACTGTCCGCCAAAGCCTTCAGGAGCGTCAGATCCTCGCTGACCCGGCAGCGTTTCTCCGCGTCTTCCAGGGACAGGAAGGTTTTGGCCACCGTCCGCAGCGGCGCGGAAAACCGCGGATCCTCCGGGACAATGCCGTCGAAGCGCAGATAGGACAATTCCGAGAAGATCAGCATATCCACCGGATTGGGCGGAAGCTGGGAAAAGAGGATGTCTCCCCGCCAATACACATAATCGACCATGTTATTCATGGAACGCGCCTCCTTGGAGATGGGTTTGTTTTTCCCTAATTATAGCATAGAGATTTGTCGTTTGCAACGAAAAACGCCCCGCTGCTTCCCCAAACAGCACGGCGTTTTCCTTAGGATGGAATCGGGATTGAGCGTTTTCACCGATGGGGGAATTTTAACATGGCGGGACGGCCGGCGGAAGCCCCCTTGGGGGATATTTTTTGGAATTTTTCTCAAATTTCATCCCCCCGGGGGGCTTAAAATCCGGTTTTCAGTCTGTTACAATGGTGCCATCGAAGAAAAAGAGGTGCTTGCGTATGCATATGGCAGACGCGCTGCTGGCTCCCGCTGTGGCAGCGACCATGTATGCCGCTTCCGCGGCGACGGTGGGCGTTTCCGTGAAAACGCTGAAAAAGGATGAAACCGCGGCAAAGCTGCCCACCATGGCGGTGGCTTCCGCGCTGGTGTTCGCCGGTCAGATGATTAACTACACCATCCCCGGCACCGGCTCCTCCGGCCATCTGTGCGGCGGCATGATGCTGTCCGCCCTGCTGGGGCCCCAGGCGGGCTTTTTATCCATGGTGGTGATTCTTACCATCCAGTGTCTGTTCTTCGCCGACGGCGGATTGCTGGCGCTGGGGGCAAACTGCTGGAATATGGCATTCTACGGGTGCTTCGTGGGGTATTATCTGCTGTGGAAGCCCCTGATGCGAAGCCGGCTGTTTGCCGGGATGGGTACGAAAGCCGCCGGACGGATCCGGATTGTGCTGGCGTCGGTGCTGGGCTGCGTGCTTACCCTTCAGCTTGGCGCTTTTTCCGTAGTGCTGGAAACCTCCCTTTCCGGCGTGACTGAACTGCCCTTCGGTGCCTTCGCCGGCATCATGCAGCCCATTCATCTGGCCATCGGACTGGTGGAGGGGCTCATCACCTCTGCCGTGCTGCTGTTTGTGTATGAGACCCGGCCGGCTCTGCTGATGGACGTGAATACCGGCGACACCGTCACGAACCGCTGCTCCCTGAAAACCACCCTCATCATCCTCACCGTGGTGGTGGCTGTGGTGGGCGGAGGACTGAGCCTGCTGGCCAGCTCCAATCCCGACGGGCTGGAGTGGTCCCTGTTCGGCAATGCCGAAGCGGGCTACAGCGAGAACATGGGTCTGGACGAGGAAAACTACGGCGTTTCCGGCGGGGCCGCGGAAGTGGCGGGCTCCCTTCAGGACAAGACGGCGTTCCTGCCGGACTACGCCTTCGCGGGCAGCGACAGCGCCGCCGGTACCACCGTTTCCGGTCTGGTGGGCTCTGCCATCGTAGCCGGCGCGGCTGTGCTGGTGTGCATGGCTGGCGGCTTCTTCCGCAAGAAAAAAGCGGATGCAAAAATGTAAATCATGTGATAGAATACTGTCATTGCGAGGCGGCATCCGCCGTGTCGGAATGACAGTTTTCTGTTTTGGGGTTTGGTATGGACAAATTATCGAAGGCTCGCTCCGAACTGCGGGAGATGGACGCCCTGGCGGCGGGAAATTCCCCCGTCCATCGGCTGCATCCGCTGTGCAAGCTGCTGGTGACCGTGGCATACATCGCCACGGTGGTGTCGTTTCCCAAATATCGCTTTTCCGCCCTTGCGGTTATGGTGCTGTATCCGGTGCTGATGTTTCAGGCGGCGGGGATCCCCGTGGGGCTGTGCTTTTACCGGCTCCGCTTCGTCCTGCCGCTGGTCTGCGCCGTGGGACTGGCCAATCCGTTTCTGGATCGCACCGTGGTGCTGCGGCTGGGGGCTCTGACCGTCACCGGAGGCGTGGCGTCCATGGTGACGCTGATGATGAAGGGCGTTTTCTCCCTGATGGCTTCCTTCCTGCTGATTGCCGCCACGCCCATGGATTCCCTCTGCGCCGCTCTGCGTAAACTGCGGGTGCCGGGGGTTCTGGTGACGCTGCTTCTGCTGACCTACCGGTACATCGGTGTGATGCTGGAGCAGGTGGCCGTCATGACCGAGGCCTACAAGCTCCGGGCACCGGGGCAGAAGGGGATCCACATCTCCGCGTGGGGCTCCTTCCTGGGGCAGCTTCTGCTGCGGAGCATGGATCGGGCGGAGGAACTGTACGGCAGTATGCGGCTCCGGGGCTTCCGGGGAGAATTCCACTACGCCCGGGTGCCAAAGTGCCGGGCATCCGGCGTCCTCTGGACGGTTGGGTGCGCTGCCGCGTTTTTGCTGGCGAGACTTGTGGATATTCCCGCTCTGCTGGGCGGACTGCTGGTGAGGTGAGAAGTATGATTTCGTTTCGGAATGTGTCGTTCTCCTACGACGGGAAGCATCCCGTGGTGGAGGATCTGAATTTTACCATTGAAAAAGGGGAATCGGTGGGGCTCATCGGCGCCAACGGCGCGGGAAAATCCACCGTTATGAAGCTGCTGCTGGGACTGCTCACCGGAGAGGGGGAGATTACGGCGGGAGGCCTCACCGTGAACAAGGGGAATCTGCCTGCCGTCCGGCAGAAGATCGGCTTCGTTTTGCAGGATTCCGACAACCAGATGTTCATGCCCACAGTGTACGAGGACATGATCTTCGGCCCCCGGAACTACGGCCTGAGCCGGGAGGAAACCGAGCGGCGGGTGGACGAGGTGCTGAACCGGCTGGGGCTGACGGAACTGAAGCACCGGTATAATCATCAGATCTCCGGCGGCGAAAAGCGGATGGCGGCCATCGCCACGATTCTGGCCATGGAGCCGGAGGTGATCCTGATGGACGAACCCTCCACCGCACTGGATCCGGTGAACCGCCGGACGGTGATCCGCACCGTCAACGAGCTTCCTCAGACCAAGCTCATCGCCTCCCACGATCTGGACATGATTCTGGATACCTGCAGCCGGGTGATTCTGCTGAACCACGGCAGGATCGTGGCGGATGCCGGGGCGGAGGCCATCCTCCGGGACAGGGCGCTGCTGGAAAGCAACCGGATGGAGCTGCCCTTCTGCCTGCAGGGATGGCACGGGAGAAGCATATCGGGATAATAAAACCGGCTCAGGTGAGCCGGTTTTTCTGCCGGAAGCTCCGGCCTGCCGCGTACCGCAGCAGCGCCCGCTTCAGCTTCCCCAGCCAGCGGACGGCCAGCGCCACCAGTCCGAGGCAGAGCGCATACTGCCAGAACAAAGCATTCCCCATTTTCCGCGCCCCCTCGGTACAGTATATGCCCGGGGGTAAAAAACGCCCCCTGCCGGCGGCAGGGGGCGCCTGGGGTCAGCGCATATGCTCCTGAGCGGAGAAACCGCAGGGGAGGAGCCGGGACAGGGTCAGGGTGTCGTAACCGGATTCGTTGACCAGATACACGGGAAAATCGCCGCCGCAGAACTCCGCCATGACCTGACGGCAGATGCCGCAGGGGGGAAAGGCACCGGTGATGATTCCGTCCTTTCCGCCGCAGACGGCCAGAGCGGTGAAGTCCCGGTGTCCTTCACTGACCGCCTTGAAGATGGCGGTGCGCTCGGCGCAGTTGGTGGCGCCGTAGGACGCGTTTTCCACGTTGCAGCCGGTGTACACCGTGCCGTCGGCGCACAGCAGCGCGGCGCCCACATGGTAGCCCGAATAGGGGGCGTAGGCGCGGGTCATGGCCTCCTTGGCCTGTTCAATCAGGGTTTCGGGAGTCATCCGATTTCACCTCTTACAGAATTTGGCGGGCAAAGCTCCGGCCGGGGGTGTCCAGCGGCACATTCAGGAGCTGAGATACGGTGGCGGCAATGTCGGAAAAGCTGTCCCGGGTGCCCAGGTTCACCGGCTTGACACCTTTCCCCAGAATCAGCAGGGGCACATACTCCCGGGTATGGTCGGTGGTGGCGCCGTAGCCGGGGTCGCAGCCGTGGTCGGCGGTGATCATGACCAGATCCCCGTCCCCCAGTGCCGCCAGAAAACCGGGGAGCCACGCGTCGAACTCGTTCAGCGCCCGGGCGTAGCCGGGAATGTCCCGGCGGTGACCGAAGTTCATGTCGAAATCCACCAGATTCACGAAGCACAATCCCGTGAAATCCTGCCCGGCATAGTGGAGCGTGTGGGCCATGCCGTCGGCGTTGGATTTGTTGTAGACATATTCGGTCATGCCCCGGCCGGCGAAAATATCGTGGATTTTACCCACGCCGATGGAGCTGAGGCCGGCGGCCTTCACCGCGTCGGGCAGGGTGATCCCGGGGGGCTCCAGAGAAAAGTCGTGGCGGTTGGCGGTGCGCCGGAAGGCGCCGGGCTGACCCACGAAGGGACGGGCAATGACCCGGCCCACGCCGTGCTTGCCCTGGAGAATCTTCCGGGCGATGCGGCAGTATTCATAGAGCTGCTCCGGGGGGACGATGTCCTCGTGGGCGGCGATCTGGAACACGGAGTCGGCGGAGGTGTAGACGATCAGGTCGCCGGTGCGCATATGCTCCGCGCCGTATTTCTCAATGACGGCGGTGCCTGACCAGGGGGCATTGGCCAGAACGCCCCGGCCGGTGGCCTCACGGAAGGGCGATAGAACCTCCTCCGGGAATCCGTTGGGATAGGTGGGCAGAGGCCGGGGAGACACGATACCGGCGATCTCCCAATGGCCGATGGTGGTGTCCTTGCCCATGGAGCGCTCCGTCAGCCGGGCGAAAGCGCCCGTGGGGGCGGCGGCCGGGGCGACACAGTCCACGCCGTCGATATTGCCGAGGCCGGCCTGCAGCAGATTGGGAATGTTCAGAATGCCGGAGGAAGCGCAGGAGCGCAGGGTGTTGACGCCCACGTCGCCGAACTTCTCCGCGTCGGGCATCTGGCCGATGCCGAAGGAGTCCAGCACGATGAGAAAGATTCGTTTCATGGCGTTCCCTTTACCGGCCATCCATGGCCGCGGCCACGTCCAGAGCGACTTCCATCATCTGGGTGAAGGAATTCTGCCGCTCCTCGCTGGTGGTTTCCTGATGCTTCAGCACATGGTCGGAGATGGTGCAGATGCACAGCGCCCGCTTGCCGTACCGGGCGGCGTTCATATACAGGGCGGCGGCCTCCATCTCCAGCGCCATGACGCCCATCTTCCGCAGGGCGTAGGTGCTGTCGAGACCCTCGGGGACGCCGGCATGGTCGCCGTAGAACACGTCGGAGGAGTTGACGTTGCCCACATGGTAATGGGCGCCGTGGGCTTCGCAGGCCTTGACCGCCTCGCTCAGCAGCTCGAAGCTGGCGATGGGGGCAAAGATGCCGGGCAGATGGAACTGGTGGGCAAAATGGGAGTCGGTGCAGGCACCCTGCGCCAGCACGAGATCGTACAGGTTGATGTTATCCTGAATGGAACCGGCGGAACCGACCCGGATGATATTCTCTACGCCGTAGCCGTTGAACAGCTCGTGGGAGTAGATGCCGATGGCGGGCATACCCATGCCGGAAGCCATGACGGAGACCCGGACGCCCTTGTAGGTGCCGGTGTAGCCCTGAACGCCCCGGACGTTGTTCACCAGAACGGGGTTCTCCAGAAAATGCTCGGCAATGAATTTGGAGCGCAGGGGATCACCGGGCATCAGAACGGTTTTCGCGAAATCGCCGGGTTTGGCGGAAATGTGAGGGGTGGGAGTGGGAAACATGGATGAAACCTCCTTGCTGAAAATTAGTAATTACCGGCGGAAGTGTCGGCTTTGGCCAGCTTGACGATGCGGCTGGTGCCCAGACGGGAGGCGCCCAGCGCGATGAATTTCTCCGCGTCCTCCAGACTGGAGATGCCGCCGGCGGCCTTGATTTTCACATGGGGCGCCACATGGGCGGCGAAGAGCGCCACGTCGTGGAAGGTGGCGCCGGCCTTGGAGAAGCCGGTGGAGGTCTTGATATAGTCCGCGCCGGAGTCGGACACGGCGCCGCACAGGGCGATCTTTTCCTCGTCGGTCAGCAGGCAGGTTTCGATGATGACCTTCAGGAGCCGACCCTTGCAGGCGGCCTTGACGGCGGCAATTTCGTCTCGGACGGCGTCGAAGCGGCCTTCCTTCGCCCAGCCGATGTTGATGACCATGTCCACCTCGTCGGCGCCGTTGTCCACGGCATCGGTGGCCATGAAGCACTTGGCGGCGGTGGTGTCGTAGCCGTTGGGGAAGCCGATGACGGTGCAGATGGGCAGACGGTCGCCCACATATTCCTTGGCCTGACGCACGAAAGAGGCGGGGATGCAGACGCTGGCGCAGTGAAAGCGCATTCCGTCGTCGCAGACGGCGCGGATTTCGTCCCATGTGGCGGTCTGCGCCAGAAGGGTGTGGTCGCATTTGGCGAGAATTTCGGAAAGTTCCATAGTAAAAACTCCTTGTATGATAGTTTGCATTACGAACAGTGGGGCATTGGCAAGCCGGGAAGATTGCCGCGCCGGTTTGCGGGGGAAGGATTTGTTACTCCGCCTGACCATGGAGGCGGATCTTTTTATGCTCCCGGATGCCCCGGATGTAGCAGCGGTGGCACATGGCGATATAGCGGTCGTTGCCGCCCAGCACCACCTGGGCGCCCTGGGTGACGATGTGGCCTTCGGCGTCGATCCGGGCGTTGACGGTGGCCTTGGCGCCGCAGTCGCAGATGGTTTTGATTTCCTGAATGGCGTCGGCAATCTCCATGAGCCGCAGACTGCCCGGGAAAAGCCGGGTCTGGAAGTCGGTGCGCAGGCCGAAGCACATCACCGGGATGCCGAAATCGTTGACGATGGCCCGGAGCTGGTCGATCTGTGCCGGCGTCAGGAACTGGCATTCGTCCGCGATGATGACATCACAGTGCCCCTCCCGGGTGGCGCGGAACAGTTCCAAAAGATCCGTCTCCGGCGGGATCACCGTTACCGACGCCTCCAGCCCGATGCGGCTGCGGAGAATCGCCGCGCCGTCCCGGGTGTCGGCGCTGGGTTTGATGAGCCAGACCTGCAGGCCGTTTTCCTCGTAGTTGTACTTGGTGATCAGCGCCTGCGCCGTCTTGCTGGAGCCCATGGCGCCGTATTTGAAATAAAGCTTTGCCATCTCTTTCTACCTCCGTGGACATTCCATTATACCAGAGATTCGGCAATTTTGCAAGATAAATATGGACGAAGCAGGGGAATTTTGGCAATATCGTCCCGATGGGATTGGGGATTGCGGCGGCGGGAAAAATCTGGTATACTGTGAAAAAAAGGAGGCGGCGCCATGCGGGCGGATGTTCACATTCATATGGTACTGGACGGCAGCGACTGGCGGGCGGCCATCCGGCGGCATCGGACGGAGCCGGATCTGAGCCGGATCCGGGAGACCCTCAGCCGGTACCGGGAGCTGGGCTTCGGGTATCTCCGGGACGGCGGCGACCGCTGGGGCGTGGGGCGGGCTGCCCGGGCCCTGGCGCCGGAGTACGGCATCCGCTATCGGACGCCGCTGGCGCCATTGTTCCATGCCGGACACTACGGCGGCTTTATCGGAACCGGCTACGAGACTATGG
Organism: Bacillota bacterium; assembly: GCA_029007925.1. Taxonomy (GTDB): domain Bacteria; phylum Bacillota; class Clostridia; order Oscillospirales; family Oscillospiraceae; genus Faecousia. Next base: position 13,876 of record JAQXIT010000062.1, read on the forward strand.
CCGACTACCGGGCACTGGTGGCGCGGGCGAAAGCGGAGGGGGCGGATTTTATCAAAATCATGATCTCCGGCCTCATGGATTTCAACCGGTTCGGCGTACTGACGGAGGAGGGGCTTCCTCCGTCGGAAATCCGGGAACTGATCCGCATCGCCCACGGCGAGGGCTTTGCCGTGATGGCCCACGCCAACGGCGCCCGCACCGTGGAAGCGGCGGCGGAGGCCGGGGTGGATTCCGTGGAGCACGGCGCCTATCCGGACGGAGCGGCCCTGGCGGCTATGAAGGAGAACGGCACCGTGTGGGTGCCCACCCTGTCCACCATCGGGAACCTCCGGGGCAAGGGGAGGTTCGATGAGGGCGCGGTGACGGATATTCTGGCCGGTGCCATGGAAAACGTCAGCGCTTTTGCCGCCATGGGCGGCCTGGTGGCCTCGGGCAGCGATGCCGGCGCCTGGGCGGTGCCTCACGGAAGCCTGACGGAGGAGGCGCTGCTGGCGCAGATTGATGTGTCGCCGGAGGCGGGAAACGCGGCACTGATGGGGAAATTCTGAACGGTTTTTGCGGGAATTTCATAGGTTATTCGGAAAAGTTGCACCTTCGGGTGCAACTTTTCTTTGTTTTCGGGCTGCGGTTGAAGGGGAGGGACGATATGGGGAGCAACAGCGGGGAGCAATCCCTGAAAAAACGGATCCGTTCCGGGCGCCTGACCCGGGAGGATGTGGCTCGCCGGCTGGCAGAGCTGGCCTTCGGCCGGGCAAACGACTGCGTGCGGCTGGTGCTGGAGGAGGACGCGGCGCTGGACAAGCTGGATCTCAGTATGCTGTCCGAGGTCAAGCGCAGCGAGAAGGGCGCGGTGGAGGTGCGTCTGGTGGATCGGCTCCGGGCGCTGGAGCAGCTTGCGGTGCTGGCCGAGAGCGGCGGGGAGGATCTGGAATCCTTCCTGAAGGCACTGCGGGGGGAGGCAGAGTGATGGACTTCGTCAGCTTCTCCCCCAAGCAGAAAACGGTGCTGACCTGGTGGATGCCGGGAAATCCCCACTTCCGCCGGGAGGCCATCGTCTGCGACGGGGCGGTGCGGTCGGGGAAAACCATGGCCATGGGGCTGTCCTTTTTCCTGTGGGCCATGACCTGTTTCGACGGGAAGCGCTTCGGCGTCTGCGGAAAGACCATCGCCTCCCTGCGGCGGAACGTCCTGTCGGAGATTCTGCCCCGGCTGGAGGCGCTGGGCGCCCAATGGAAGGAAAAACGGACGGAAAATCTGGTGACGGTGACCTTTCGGGGGCATCGGAATCAGTTCTATGTGTTCGGCGGCCGGGACGAGGCCTCCGCCGGCCTGATTCAGGGCATTACCTTCGCCGGTGTACTGCTGGACGAGGTGGCGCTGATGCCCCGCTCCTTCGTGGAGCAGGCCTGCGCCCGGTGCTCCGTGGCGGGGAGCCGGCTGTGGTTCAACTGCAACCCCGCCGGGCCGGGGCATTGGTTTTACCGGACGTGGATTCTGGAGGCCGAGGCCCGGAACTGCCTGCGGCTCCATTTCACCATGGAGGACAATCCTTCCCTCACCGACCAGATCCGGCAGCGGTATCAGCGGCTCTACACCGGCGTGTTTTACCGGCGGTTCGTGCTGGGACAGTGGGCTCAGGCCGAGGGCAGAGTGTATGACTTTTTCGGGCCGGACATGGTGCGCCCGGCGCCGGAGGGGATGTATTCGGAGTGGTACATCTCCTGCGATTACGGAACGGTGAATCCCACCTCCATGGGGCTGTGGGGGCTGCATCAGGGGGTCTGGTACCGGGTGAAGGAATTCTACTTCAATTCCCGAACCGCCATGCGGCAGATGACCGATGAGGAGTACGCCTCGGCGCTGGCGGAGCTGGCGGGAGACCGGAAGATCACGGCGGTGATCGCGGATCCCTCGGCGGCCAGCTTCATCGAGACTCTGCGGCGGAAGGGCTGGCGGGTCATCCGGGCGGAAAATGATGTGCTTTCCGGTATCCGGCTCACTTCGGATTGCCTGAAAAAGGGGAAAATCGTCATCTGTGAGGGCTGCGCCGACTGCCTGCGGGAGATGGACGAATATGTGTGGGATCTGAGCAGCGAGGCCCGGGATCGGGTTCGGAAGGAAAACGACCACGCCATGGACGATATGCGCTATTTCGTGGCGACGGTGCTGAAGCGGCAGGAAGCCGCCTTCACTGCCTGCGCCGTGGAACGGCGGGGCGACAGGAAATCTACCCAATTCTGAAAGGAGCGATTGGTTTGAAACGGAAACGAAAGGAACCCGCGGCGGCGGCAAGCGCCTGTCAGCTTCGGGGGAGCAGCAGCCATCCCTTCGGGGCGCTGAAAGGCTTCGTGCCTCTGGGCACCGGGGAGGATCGGGTCTACCGGGAGATCCGGGAGGCCATCCCGGTACTGGACGCGGCGGTGAGTAAGCTGGTGCGGCTCAGCGGCGGCTTCGAGGTGCGGTGCAAAAATGCGGAAGCCCAGAAAAGGCTGGAGCATTTTCTGCTGACGGTACCCTGCGGCCGGGGTCAGGTGGGCATGGACAGCTTCCTCAGCGGCTACATGGACAGCCTGCTGACCCTGGGCAGAGCCGCGGGGGAAATGGTGATATCCGGCGGACGTCTGGCGGCGGTGTGCTGGGGGGATGTGACCCGGCTGCAGGCCCTGGAGGGGGACAATCCGCTGGATGTGGTTCTCTGGGGGCCGGATGCCCACGGCACCATGCGTCCGCTGCCCTATCAGCAGCTTCTGCTGTTCACCACATTGAATCCGGAGCCGGAGCATCCTTACGGCGTCAGCCTGTTCCGGGGGATGCCCTTCCTGGCGGACATTCTGATGAAGGTCTATGCCGCCGTTGGCGCCAACTGGGAGCGGGCAGGGAATGTGCGTTACAGCGTGATTTGCCGGGGCGGTCAGAATCTGGATCCGGCTCAGGCTCAGGAGCAGGGCAGGCAGATGGCGCAGGAATGGGCCAAGGCCATGGAGGACGGGAAAAACGGCACCGTCCGGGATTTCGTGGCCGTGGGGGACGTGGACATCCGGGTCATCGGCGGGGAAGCTCCCATTCTGGACTCTCAGGTGCCGGTGCGGCAGATTCTGGAGCAGCTTGTGGCGAAAACCGGCCTGCTGCCTTTCCTGCTGGGTCTGAACTGGAGCACCACCGAGCGGATGAGCACCCAGCAGGCGGATATTCTCACCTCCGAGCTGTGGGCTCTGCGGCGGACGGTGGAGCCGGCGGTGCGGAAGGTGTGCCGGACGTTCCTGATGCTGGAGGGACTGGACGATCGGGTGGAGATCCTGTGGAACGACATCAGCCTGCAGGATATCACCGAGGAAGCCCGGGCGGATCTGTACAAGGCGCAGGCGCAGAAGGCCAGACGGGAGTAAATTTCGGAAATTCAAGGAGGGATCATCATGGAAATCAAAAAGGAAACGGTGGTCAGCGGCAGCGGCGTCCCCACGGCGGAGCAGCTGGAGGCCATCAACGCCCAGGCCCGGGCGGAAATGACGGCGCAGCAGGTCTATGTCTTTTCCCTGCGGCTGTGCGACGATCAGGTGGATCGGGACGGAGAGCGGTTCGACACCGAGGCGCTGCCGGCGCTGGCCAAGCTCTTCATCGGCAAAACCGGTATTGTGGATCACCGGTGGAGCAGCGACAAGCAGGTGGCGCGGATCTTCCGGACGGAGGTGGTTCGGGAGGAGGACGTCAGCTACATCAAGGCCTGGGCCTATATCCGCCGGGGCGGCTGCGGTGACGAGATCATCGCCGATATCGAGGCGGGCATCAAGAAGGAGGTCTCCGTGGGCTGCGCCATGGGGCGTTCGGTCTGCTCCGTCTGCGGCGGGGAATACGGCCAGTGCGGCCATCAGAAGGGCGAATTCTACGATGGGCAGCTCTGCTGCGTGATTCTGCGGGAGCCTATGGACGCCTATGAATTCTCCTTCGTGGCGGTGCCGGCACAGCCCCAGTCCGGGGTGCTCAAGGGCATGGGCGGACGGGGACGCTGCCTGAAGGAGCTGGCGGAGGAATTCGGCGCGCAGGGGGAATACCGGGCGCTGTACAAGCAGGCGCAGCTGGGAGCCCTGTACGAAAAGCAGCTCCGGGACGAGGTGGTGCGGCTGTGTCTGGTGCTGGATCTGGGAGCCCCGGAGCCGGTGCTGCGCAGCATCACCGACAAAGCCGCGCCGGAGGATCTGCGGAAGCTGAAGGAAGCGCTGGAGGGCCGGGTGCGGGAGTGCCTGCCGGTTCAGCGGCAGCTTCCCGGCGCCGACGAAGCCCGCGAAGGCGTGGAGAGCGGCTTTTTGATCTGATACAAAGTTTCCCGGATCACCGGAAACGATAAATCACTTTAGGAGGAAATGAAACATGGGTTACGACAATCTGAAACTGGAAAAGGGTATGTACCGCCAGGAGGGCATGACCTTTACCCAGGTGCTGGAATCCCTGGATCCCAGCGAAAACTACCGGGGCACCGCACTGGAGGGTACCGATGCCTTCCAGCGTCAGCTCAAGCGCTTCGGCATCCGCGCCAAGGGCGCCGGTTCTTCCACGGTGGAGAAATTTTTCCGCACCATGGATTCCGCGGTGCTGTTCCCGGAGTACATCTCCCGCACCGTCCGGCAGGGTATGGAGGAAAACGACATCCTGCCCGCCATCACCGCCACCACCACGGTCATTGATTCCCTGGACTACCGCTCCATCTATTCCAATCCCACGGACGACGACAAGGAACTGAAGAATGTGGAGGAAGGCGCGGAGATTCCCACCACCGAGGTCAAGACCAAGGAGCATCTGGTGAATCTGACCAAGCGGGGTCGTATGCTGGTGGCGTCCTATGAGGCTATCCGCTTCCAGAAGCTGGATCTGTTCAGCGTGATGCTGCGCCAGATCGGTGCCCACATCCAGAAGATGCAGCTTCAGGACGCGGTGAACGTCCTCATCAGCGGCGACGGCAACGACAACGCCGCCGTCCAGTACAAGGTGGGCACCAGCCCCATCTCCGGCACCTCCGGTACGCTGGGCTATGATCAGCTGGTGGAATTCTGGGGAACCTTTGACCCCTATACCATGAACACCATCCTGTGCTCCACCGCCACCATGACCAAGATGCTGAAGATCCCCGAGCTGCAGAATCCCATGACCGGTCTGAACTTCCAGGGAACCGGCAAGCTGACCACTCCCCTGGGCGCTCAGCTTCACCGCACCGGTGCCGTGGCCGACGGCGTAATCATCGGTCTCGACAACCGCTACGCGCTGGAGCTGGTGAGAGCCGGCGACGTGCTGGTGGAGTACGACAAGCTGATCGACCGGCAGTTGGAGCGTGCCGCCATCACCGCCATCTGCGGCTTCGACAAGATCTGCGACGGCGCCGCGGCGGTTCTGAGCGTATGACCCTGACGGAGCGGGTATACACGCAGGCGAGGCTCATGGCCCATGAGCTGCCGGAGGACAATCAGGCGCTGCTGGAGGCGGTTTGCCGGGCGGCGGTGGTCTCCCTGCAGAGCCGGCTCCGGGACAACGTGACGCCGGAGGACTGTCAGGAGGAATTCGTCATGGCGGCGGGAATGTACGCCCTGGCGGCCATGTCCGGCATCAGCGACATGGGACAGCTGGAGCAGATCACGGCGGGAGATCTGACGGTGCGCCGCAGCGGAGGCAACGTGGCCGCCAACTGCCTGCGAACGCAGGCGGGAATGCTGATGGCGCCCTATGTGAAGCCTGCCGTACCGTTTCTGGGGGTGTGAAATGCGGCGCATGGTGGAGAAGATCATCCGAAACTGCGGCACGGCGCTGACGCTGGAGAAGAACGGAGAGCGGATCTCAATCACGGCTTTCCTCCAGCCCAACGGTGCCGCCAGCCAGCTCAACACCCGCACGGAAATGTCCCCGCTGGGGCAGGTGCCCGGGGGACGGTATCTCTATATCGGCCCGGTGACGCCTCAGGCGGAGGTGGGGGATGTGCTGACGCTGAACGGGCGGCACTTTGAACTGCGCAGGGCGGAGACGGTGATGTCCGGAGAGGAACCGCTGTACCGCTGGGGACTGTGCGTGGAGAAGGGTGGTAAGGATCCGTGGACGTAAACATCGTAGCGGGAGTCGTGGACGTGTTGCGGGCGGAAGGCTACCGGGCCTGCCGGGCCTGGCCCGGCACCGGAATGCCGGACATCACCGATGTGACGGCGGCGGTGAGCCTGTACGCCGCCCGGTTCCGGGAGGGAACGACTGCCGTCCGGGTGACGGTTCTGGTGCCCGGGAAGCTGGGCGCGGAGTGCTGCGAAAGCGCGGCTTGGGATATCGGGGAGATTCTGGAGGCGGAAGGCGCGGAGTGCAGCGTGGCCGACTGCGAATTCGACGGCAAGACGGGGCGGTTTTCCGTACCGGTGACGGCGGTGTTCCGGGAGACGGCTCCGGAGACCATCGTCATGAAGATTGGCGCCGTGGTGCTGGGGCACGCGGTGAACTTTACCGCCCAGCGGGCGGTGAGCAAAACGGTGACCAGTCTGAGCGATGCGAACTGGCACCTCAGGCTGGAGGAATTCTTCCCCGCGGGAGAGGCGGAGGAACTGACACCGGCGGAGCCGTTTACCGTCACCAACGGCAAGGAGCTGTACCAGAACTGCACGCTGACCTCCCAGAAACGGGTACGGGAAGCCAACGGCACCCGCCAGATCCGGGAGTGCGTCGCAACCTCGATGATCTATCTGTAACAGGGGGTTCCAACCCAAAAACGAGCCCGCCGGGATTTCTGAACCGCCCCTTGTCAAGTAGACCAGGAAAAACACGAAAAAATAGCAAGCAGCTGCTGCCGTCAAGGTGGCAGCTGTTCTGTTTATGCAGCATAGAATACCGATGCTCCATGTTCCTGATACCGACGCACCCAGTCTATTCATGTCCTTTTATCGATTCCGTGTGCCCGCGCTATACTGTCATACGATCCTTCTCCGGATAGATACTTTTTGACTATGGCTATCTTCCATTCTGGTGTATGCTTTGATTTAGACATAGAAATTCCCCCTAAAATAGACTTTGGATATTCCCTTGGTCTACTTTAGGGGGATCATATCATCCCGGCAGAGGGCGGATTTTTATACGCCTGCATCCTTACGAAAGCTCCTGGTGGTGCCCATGCGGGTGAAACCGTTTTTCTCATAGAACCGCTGGGCTCCCGTGTTGAGGAAGGCGGTGTCGGTGTCCAGATTCCGGATTCCCTTTTCCTTCAGCGCCAGCCGGAGGGCGTTCATGCACGTTCCGCCCCAGCCCTGACCCCGCAGCGGCTCCTCGATGCCGAACCACCGCAGATAGGCCGTATCCGGCCGGAAGAGATGCACCTCGCAGTCGCCGACGCGTCTGCCCCGGCAGCGAAACTCCGCCGATTGCTGATTCCCCGGAGTGGGCGCTTCCCAGACCACCTGAACGTCCGGCTCCGGCACCTCTCCGATTTGCGAGGAATAGAACACATTCTTTTCGTCCGTCAGGAAGCCGTAGCCGTCCAGCAGGCGCTCCACATGGTCAAAGCTGTCGAACAGCTTCCCGTGGCGCCCATTGCAGGACATTCCGAAATACTGATAGAAAGCGTAGATCCGCTCCGCGCCCCGGAAGGCTTCCAGCGCCCGCCGCAGCAGACGGTCGCCGGCGCTGACCGCGTCCCGGTCAAAATATAGCGAGCGGATCACGGGATAGGACACCTGATCGGACACCCGCCCGCCCCCGTCGAAGCCGAAGGCGGTGCGGCCGAACTGGACATAGCCCAGCATCCGGTCGCCGTCGCAGGCCGCCAGCGTCCGCAGATCCCGGAACAGCTCCCGGCCGGCGCCGTCGGTGTCCTGAAACATGGAGGTTCTCCATGCCTCAAAGGACGCCGGGTACAGATTCGGCGCAAGAAACTTCGTCTGGCAGCGGTACAGCGCCTCGCAGTCCTCCAAACGATATTTTCGGATCATCATGTTTGCTCATCCTCTTTTCGTCTGATGCGGCTCGCTCAATCCGGGCGGAACGCGTCCACCAGCCCGTCGGGAAACAGCAGGTTCACATCCACGCTTCCCGCAATGCCCGGGACGGTGCCGGTGCAGGTATACTGCCACATATCCATGCGGTAGGGGAATTCCGTGGTCAGATCATACATGGCCAGCCACCACGGGCAGCCGGTCAGCTCCTCCAGATACAGCAGCTCCATGGCCTGATAGCTGTTGAAATACACCATGGGGCGGTAGCCCGCCGCCTCCACGGCCCCGCAGAAAGCCAGCGTGCAGTCCGTCAGGGTGCGGCGATCCACCTGCTGCGTCCGCTGCTCCCGCTCCCAGTCGTAGGCCAGGGGCAGATCCAGCGGGAAGCCGTCCAGAATCTCCAGCGCCAGCGCCGCTTCCTCCTTCGCCTCCGCCATGGTGACGGCCTGGGAGTAGAAGTAGGCGCCCACCTTCAGCCCGGCGGCTCTGGCGCCCGCCAGATTTTCCCTCGCCCGGATGTCGGTGCCGAGGCTGCCGGAGACGGTGCCGCGGTTGCCCAGACGGATCATTACGAATTCCACGCCGGCATCCTTCACCTGATGCCAGTCGATCTCGCCCTGATGATAGGATACGTCGATGCCCGTGACGGTTTCCCCGGCGGAACAGGCGAGAAAGTCTCCGCGGTAGTAAAAATCTCCGGGCGCATAGCGGTTGGGCGGCAGAGTGGCCGCCGGTTCCGTGGGCTCCGGCGCCCGGGCGACCTCCGCCAGCAGCACCGCCAGCACGCACAGCAGCGCCGCCGTCAGTGCCACGGCGACCCGGCGCGGCAGGATTTGTTTTTTCGTCATGTTCAGCCTCCTGTGGCATCCGGTGCCGTCAGGCGAAAAAGTCGTCCACGCCGTCGGCGATCCCCTCCGCAATCTTCCACTGATAGTCCTCCGTGGCCATCAGGGCATCCTCCCGGGGATTGCTCATGTACCCCACCTCCACGATGGTCACCGGCACCTGGCACCAGTTGATGCCGCTCATGGTGTCGGTCTCCCAGACGAACTGCTTCCGGCAGCCGGTTTTCGCCGTCAGGGCATCCAGCACCGACTGGGAAAGGGCCCGGCTTTCGGCGTACAGGCCGCCGTTGTAGGGATTTTCCGGGGTCTGGCAGAGGGTCATAGCGCCGTTGGTTTCGGGATCGTCGCTGCCGTTGGCATGGATCCGGAGAAAGGCGTCGGCGCCGGCGTCATTGGCAATTTGGGCCCGCTGGGCGTTGCTGAGATCCACATCGTGACCGGTGCGCACCATCAGAACCCGGTAGCCCCGGTTTTCCAGCTCCAATGCCAGCTTTTCGGCCAGCATCAGGGTCAGTTCATACTCATTCAACCCGCTGACGCAGCCGGCGGTGCCGCTGGAGACCTTGGCTTTGGTCTCCGACGCCCCGGGGCCTATGGGCTCGGGATCGGCGTTTCCGCGGCGCTGATGTCCCGCGTCGATGACGATCAGCGGTGAAGGCTGCTCCGTGGGAAGGGTTTCCGGCGGCAGGGTCTCCAGAGGAATTGTTACCGGCGGCAGGGTCTCCGGAGGGAGTGTGGTCTGTGTCGGCGGTACGGTTCCCTCCGTCTGAGTGGGCATGGAAGCTCCGCCTCCGGGCAGACAGCCGCTGAGCAGCGCCGCCGTCAGGATCCCCGCCAGGAGGATCCGCAGCTTCGCGCCGGTCATTTCTTCACGTCCGCCATGTAGGCGTCGCAGACTTGGTTCACTTCGCCCTGCATTCTGGCGACGCCCTTGTCAATCCACAGGGCGTGGTCGCACAGGCGCCTGACCTCATCGATGGAGTGGGACACATACAGCAGCGTGGTGCCGCCGCTGAGCATCTGCGTCATGCGCTTTTCGCACTTCTGGCGGAATTTGTAGTCGCCCACCGCCAGGATTTCGTCCACAATCAGGATCTCCGGCTGCACCATGGTGGCCACCGCGAAGCCCAGCCGGGCCCGCATACCGGAGGAATAGTTCTTGATGGGGGAATCCAGAAAATCCTGCAGCTCCGCGAACTCCACGATCTCGTCGAAATGCTCCCGCATGAACTTTTCCGAATGTCCCAACACGCAGCCGTTGAGGAAAATGTTCTCCCGGGCGGTCATTTCCGGATCAAAGCCGGCGCCCAGCTCGATCAGGGGCGCCACGCTGCCGTTGACCGTGACGGTGCCCCGGTAGGGCTTCAGGATACCGCTGATGGCCTTCAGCATGGTGGATTTTCCGGAGCCGTTGCGCCCGATGAGACCCCAGGCCTCTCCGGCATGAACCCGGAAGCTGACGTCCTTTACCGCCAGAAATTCCTGAAACATCAGTTCCTTTTTCAGGAGCTTGATGAAATATTCCTTCAGGTTGTCCACCTTCTGATTGGCCAGATTGAATCGGATCGTCACATGATCCGCGTCGATCATGACCCGTTTCTCTTCCATGGCAATTCTCCTAAATATACAGAATAAAGCGATCCTTGGATCTGGAGAAGCTCCAGATACCGATTATCAGCATCAGTGCCGCCGTGATCCAGCCCGCCGCGGCGATTCCCGCCCCCGGCATTCTGCCGTAGTAAATGAGATCCCGGAACTGTCCCACATAGAAGTACATGGGATTGAAATGGCGGATGATCCAGGAAATTTGCTCCGGCAGTGCCTCGATGGGATAGAAGATGGGCGTCAGGTACATCCAAGCGGTGGTCACCGCGTTGTAGATATACTGGATGTCCCGGAAGAATACGTTGGCCTGCGCCAGAAACAGTCCCAGACCCACGCAGAACACATAAAGCTGCATGATGACAAAGGGTGCCAGCAGGGCGTACCAGGTGACCGGCGCCCGGGTGACCGCGATCACAATTACCAGCGCGCCCAGAGAGAACACCAGATCCACCATGCCGCTGGTGATTTTGGACAGGGTGAAGATGTACTTGGGCACATAGGTTTTCTTCAGCAGCGCGCCGTTGCCGGTGATGGAGAAGATGGCCTGATGGGTGGATGTGTTCATAAAGTTGAACAGAAGCTGTCCGCAGAACAGATACACCGGGAAATTGGCGATGTTGCGGCTGAACATGGTGGAAAAGACAATGGTCATGACCACCATAATGAGCAGCGGGTTCAGCACGCTCCACACATATCCAAGCCAGCTCCTGCGGTATTTCAGCTTGATATCCCTGCTGACGAGCTGCTTGAGCAGATCTCTGTATTTCCAGAATTCCCGGACAAAGCCGGTCAGATGGTTCCTTGGTTGATTCATAGGACACCTCAGTCAAAATTATGGTCGTGCCGGAGCCGGCGATAGATGGGGGAGCGGCGGATCCGTTCCCAGGTTCCTCTGCGGAAATGCGCCAGATTCATCAGCAGAAACACCCGGTACCGCCGAACCGCCGGGGCGGCTTCCCGGGGCATTTCCTGCCGGAAGCGCGCCATTTGCTCCCGGGCAAGGGCTCTGCCCCGCTTCCGATCCGGTTCCATCAGCAGCAGCGTGGTGAGAAGGCTCAGCAGCACCCCCCGGATCTTTTCGGCGGCGTAGGCCTTTCCACCGGCACCGCAGGTCAGCGCCCGATATTCCCGGATCATCCGGTTCAGGACGGTTTCGATATGGCTCAGCCGCCGAAGTTGATTTTCCTCCGAGACGCTCTGCTGCACGTCGCCGACCCGGTAATCGTAGAGGAACAGATCCAGTGGCAGCACCGAGCGGGCGTGGCAGCAGGGGAAAGTGGCGTACTCGTGATCCTCGTAGAAAACGTGCTCCGAAAGCGATATTCCGTACTGCCGGTAAAATTCGGTGCGGTAGGTGATGCCGTGGAAGGTCAGGCTCCGGCCGAAATCCTTCCAAAGGGGCATGATCTCCTCCAACGTGTATTCCCTGCCAAATTCCGGCGGATAAGTCTGCCATTTTTTGTTCTCACCGGTGCCGATATCCCGTGTATAGTGGTGGGTCAGCACCACGTCGCTGCCGCAGTTCCGGAGCGCTTCCACGAACCGGGGGAGATTCTCCGTTTCCACCCAGTCGTCGGCGTCGATGACCTTCAGATATTTGCCCTCCGCGGCGGCACAGCCGGTGTTCAGGGCACCGCCGTGACCCCGGTTTTCCTGACGGATCAGCCGGACGGAGCCCGGGAAGCGGCGGCAGAGGTTCTGCGCCACGGCGGCGGTGGAATCGGTGGAGCCGTCGTCCACAAGAATGATATCCAGCGCGTCCAGCACCTCCGGTGCCAGGAAGGAGGAAACGCATTTCTCCAGAAACGCCTCGGAATTGTAGGCCGGGACGATCAGTGACAGTATTTTCATCGGGAAGATCCTTTCCGCTTTTCGGCCAGTCTGCCGATTTTGTTTTCCCGGATGCCCCGGAAGGTGGCGCTCAGAGCCTGCCCGGGCGTGATCCGGTCACGGTACAGCTTCCGCTTCCGCAGGACATAGTAGACCGCGTAAACCGAGGCCAGCGGCCAGCCCAGAATATAGCGGGTGGTGGCGCCCCGGTCGCAGAAGAATTGCTCGGTGAAGCCCTGAAACCAGGTGGAGCTGGTTTGGGCGACGGCGGCGATGCCGGTGGGAACGTAGTAGATCCGCAGCCCCGCCCTCTGGCAGTCCAGCAGGAATTTCAGCTCCTCCTCCGCCCCGTTGCCGGAGCCGGCACCCAGCAGCTCGTCGAAACGGACGCCGGTGCGCAGCAGTGCCTCCCGGCGGAAGGAAATCTGCCAGGAGCTGACCTTCATGGTATTGGGAAACCGCAGACGCCGGACTTTGTCCGGGAAGGAAGGGGGAACATTTTCCATTTTGAAAACAATCAGATCCGCCTGGGGGAGCGTTTCGTAGGCCCGGAGGATCCGATCCTCGTAATCCGGCACGAAGGTCTCGTCGTCGTCGCAGAGCATGCAGATTTCCGCCCGGGCATCCCCGATGGCCATATTCCGGCTCCGGGTCAGTCCCCGCTGCCGGGTGGAGCGGATCCGGGCGGTTCCACGGGAGGTGGGATATTCCCGGAGGGACTCCTCGTCGCACTGGTTAATCATCAGCACGTCTCCGGTCAGGCCGGAGGAACGGATGAGACTGTCGTCCCGCTGATACATGCAGGACATCAGAATTTCAAGATTCATGTTTTTCTCCGAGGCTGAGATAGCCGTATTTTTTCAGGCCGTGCCAGGTGTAGCTGCAGAAGCAGGCCACGGATTGGAACCATCCGAAGCCCATATACCGGTAGACCCGGAAGGTCATCCGGGCGGATTTCAGCTTGCTGCCGGATTTGCCGGTGGTGCTGAGACGGTATTTCAGCAGCGGCTCGTTGATGCCGCAGGCGAAGCCGTATTTTTGCAGCACCTCCAGCCACAGAATGTAGTCCTCGTGGCTGTCGGCGTGGTGCATGGGAAATTCCCGCGCCACCTCCGTCCGGATGAGCGCGGAGGAGCAGGCGATGCTGTTGTGCTTCAGCAGATCCCGGTAGGTGACCCGTTCCCCCACCGGGAGGATCCGGCCGGTGCATTTTCCCTCCGGCGTCATCAGTTCCCGGGCGGTGGCGCACAGAGCCGCGCCGCTGCGCTCCATGGCGTCAATCTGTTTGCGCAGCTTGCCCGCCATCCAATAGTCGTCGGCGTCCAGAAAAGCCGTATAGGCGCCCCGGGCCATGGCCACGCCCCGGTTGCGGGTCTCGGCGGCACCCAGATTCCGCGTATTTTTGACATAGATCACTTCCGGCACCCTTTCGTAGCGTGCCATGACCCGATCCAGTTCCTCCTGGGGGCCGTCGCTGAGGACGATGACCTCCAGCGCCACGTCCTGCGCCAGCGCGGAATCCACGGCGCGGCACAAGGTGTCGGCGCAGCGGTAGGCAGGGATCACCACCGAAACGAGAGGCTCATCCATATCCGCGGGTTCCTTTCCGGCTTTCGCCCGTTATTTTCCCCGGCCGGCGCCCACAGGCTCCTCCGGCGCGGCGTTGCTCTGCCAGTCCTCGATGCCCTCGCTGGTCTCCCGGCGGAATACCACCTTGAAGGTCAGCAGGATCAGCTTGATGTCCAGCAGGAAGGAATAGTTTTCGATGTAGGTCAGATCCAGCTTCAGCTTGTCGTAGGGCGTGGTGTTGTACTTGCCGTAGACCTGCGCGTAGCCCGTCAGCCCCGCTTTCACTTTCAGACGGTAGCGGAATTCGGGGAAATTGGCACTGTATTCCTCCGCCAGCGCCGGGCATTCCGGCCGGGGGCCCACGAAGGACATTTCGCCCTTGAGAATGTTGAAGATCTGAGGCAGCTCGTCCAGATGGAGCCGACGCAGAAGGCGCCCCACCGGCGTGATCCGGTCGTCGTTTTTGCGGGTCATGCAGTAGGCGCGCTCCTCCCGCTCCACCCGCATACTGCGGAATTTGTAGAGCCGGAACACCTTGCCGTCCTTGGTGAGCCGATCCTGGGTGAAGAACACCGGCCCGCCGTCGGTCAGCTTGATGGCGGCGGCGGCGATCAGCATGATGGGCGAAGCCACCACGCACGCCAGCAGAGAAAAGAAAATATCAAAAGCGCGTTTCAGGAACCGCTGCTCGGCGGTGAGACCCATGTTCCGGAACAGCAGCAGCGTGGTGTCGAAGAGGTGGATTTTTTCGCCGCTCATCAGCATGATGTCGGAGATTTTGGGGACGCAGTAGCACCGGATATTCTCCACATAGCAGAATTTCAGCAGCTCGTTGCGGATCTGGGCGGGAATGTCCATGAGAATCACGCTGCCGTAGGCCAGGATCCTCTCCCGAACCCGCTCCTCGCCCTCGCTGACGCAGACGGCCTCCTCGATGGAGTATTTGTCCGCCCGGAAGTCGAATTTCCGGATCAGCAAGTCGGGGCTGTAGTCCCCATAGACCATCAGCAGCTTCCGGGGAGGATAGAGCTTGGCATAGACCCAGCGGGTCAGCACCACCCACACCAGCTCCACCGCCACATCCGCCGCCGTCATCCAGAGCATGGGCTCCAGATTGGTCAGGAACTTCCACCGGCAGATGAGGCAAAGCTGCAGATAGGTGAGGAGATTGACGCACAGTACAGACAGAATCTGGGAATACAGCACCTCAAAGGCCCGGAGCTGACCGATTTTGAAGCCGCCGTAGAGCTTGAAGGCGCAGACAACCATCAGCGCGTACTGGGCGATGATGACGTAATTGCCCCGGACAAACTGATTGGCGCCGGGACCGGCATAGCAGCTGTGCCAGACATATGCAAACATTGCCGTCTGCAGTACCACGATCACCGTGGAGGCGACCATCCGCAGCAGCCGTTTGTATTGTTCTCTGTTTTTCATGATAACGATCCTCGTTCCGAAGCGTATTTTCAAAATGATTTCTTGTTATCTATGGAATTATAGCACAGATCGCCGTCTATTTCAACAGGAATCGACCGGCAATCCCGACGAAACCGGAGGTTTCCCCGGAGAAAATGTACAAAAACGGCGCCGCCGCCATTTGGCGGGGCGCCGTGATGGTTAATATCCGGGCTTCCGTTTGAGATCTCCCGTGGCGGGATTGTCCAGCAGATGCCCGTCGGCATCGAAGCGGGAGCCGTGGCAGAGACAGTCCCAGCTATGCTCCCAGGGGTTCCATTTCAGGGCGCAGCCCAGATGGGGACACCGGGGGCGGGTGGGCGTCAGCAGATTCCATACCGCTTCCGCCGCGTTCACCGCCAGCTTCGGGTGCAGAATGCCCCGGGAGGGAGAAAACACCGGCGCGAACCGGTTCTCCCGCTCCAGCACCAGATCCCGGAGCAGCTCCGATGCCACCATGGAGGAGGTCATGCCCCATTTCCCGAAGCCCGTGGCCACGAACAGCTCAGGAGTTCCGGCGCTGTACTGCCCGATATAGGGGATTCCGTCCAGCGTCATGCAGTCCTGGGTGGCCCAGCGGCCCCGGATCCGGGCGTTGGGATAGAATTCCCGTGCCGCCGCCTCCGGCTCCGTCCAGCCGCTGCCTTTTTTCCCGGTACGGTGACCGCCGCCGCCCAGCAGCAGCAAGCCCTGCCGGTTCCGGAAGGACAGGCCGTTCTGCCGGGTGCTGACGTACATTCCCGCCACATCGGCGGCGTTTTCCAGAGCCAGCACATAGGAGCGGTGCTGACTGAGCTTCAGGAAGAAGGCGCCGTGGCGGTTCAGGAAGGGGAAATGGGTGGCCACAATGGTCTTGCGGGCCCGGATCCGGCCATGGGGTGTGCGCCAGGTTCGACCGTCCCACTCCAGCACCGGGGTGTGCTCGTAGATCTCCGGCTCCCGGCAGAGAAATGCGGCGAATTTCAGGGGGTGGAACTGAGCCTGACGGGGAAACCGCACCGCTCCCGCCGTGGGAAAAGGCAGCGGCAGCTTTTCCGCGAAATCCGCCTCCGCGCCGATCCGCTCCAGAGCGGAAAGCTCCTTTTCCAGCCTCTTCGGATTGTCCGTGTCGTAGACGAAGGCGTCCTTCTCCTCAAACTCGCAGTCCAGCTCCCGGCACAGTGTCCGGTACCGCTCCAGAGCCGCCTGATTGGCCTGATAGTACAGCGCCGCCTTTTCGGCTCCGAAGGTTTGCAGGAGCTTGTGGTAGATCAGGCCGTGCTGGGAGGTGATCTTGGCGGTGGTGTTTCCCGTTACGCCCCGGCAGAGCCGATCCGCCTCCGCCAGCACGCACCGAACCCCCGCCCGGCTCAGCTCCCACGCGCACAGCAGCCCTGCCAGTCCGCCGCCGATGACCAGTACGTCCGTTTCCAGATCGCCCTCCAGCCGGGGGAATTCCGGCAGGGAGGCGTCCTTTTTCCATATGGATTCCATTTTGCATCACCGTTTCTCAGTGTGCGCGGAAGTCCCGGATTTATGCGCTCCCGCGATGGGCGGAGCGTGGAGATTGGGAATTCGGAATGAGGGATTGGGAATGTCATTGCGGGGAGGGGGTGAAACCCCCGACGCGGCAATCTCATTTTAAGTCTCTGCGTGGGAATTAAATGAGATTCCCACTTTTTGCTCGCTCCCCCGGAATGGCAGACAGCATTGCGCTTCTGCGGGAGGGCGATCAGGGCCTGCCGCCGGGACGTTCTCCGCCGGGGCGGCCGCCGCCCATGCCGCCCATGCCGGAGCCGCTGCCGTAGATGACGGAATCCAGCTTGATCTGCACGCTGCTGCCGCCGGCGGTCAGCGTGTAGGTTTCTCCCACGGTCATGCCCGGGGCGCTGATGACCACGGACTGGAAGGTTTTCCGGGA
>JAQXIT010000063.1 GCA_029007925.1 Bacillota bacterium
GCGATGCTCCACTTCCCGGATATAGCCGCAGACATTGCAGTCCGGGTCGCAGTCGTTGTCGAATACATGATCTTCGTAGTCACCCAGCTCGTCGCAGCCGCTGCAGGGGTGGCCGTGACCGTCGGCATCATAGGCCCATACTTCCTCATCAAAATGATGGGTATGGCTCAGCGCCGGTTTGAGGACATAGCCGCAGACGGTGCATTTCGGGGGGGAATCCTCGGTGGGAGCGGGGCCGGGGGTGTGCGCCGCCACGTCGTTCTCCGCGCCGCAGACGGTGCATTCGTGCCAGTGCCGGTTGGCGTCGGAGGACCACTTGCTGCCGTAGCTGTGGGTGATGCTCCGGGTGGCGCCGCAGACGTTGCAGGTGGTGTCGCAGGCGCTGGAATAGGTGTGGTTGGGGGAGCGGGTGGCACCGCAGAGATTGCAGGTGGTGTCGCAGCCGTTGTCGTAGACATGCTTGCAGGTCACGGTGACGGAGGCGGATTTCGTACCCGAGGCGCTGCCGCCGGAGGCGTTACGGGTGGTGACGGTCACGCTGACGGAGGAGGCGCGGAATGCCGCGCCTTCCTTCACCTTCAGGGTGAAGCGGAAGATCTTGCCGCTGATCGTCTGGGCACTGGAATAGGCAAAGACCGCGTCCCCGTTGGGGTCGGCCAGCGCGGTGCCGGTCAGCAGCCATTCGGCGGATACTTTGTCGAAAACATCCGTGTCGTATTGGATCTGGATGCCGCCGCTCTTGCAGGAGGCGATCTGCCCCACGCTGACCGTGAATACGACCTCGCTGCCCCGGTTGGGGGCGGTTTTGTCGGGGGTCAGCGTCACGGAGATGGTGCCGTCAGCCGCCGCGGTCAGCACGGCCGGCGCCAGCAGAATCAGACACAGAAAAATACAGATTGTCTTTCTCATTCGGTTCACCTGTTTTCAGATTAAGAGGGATTGAGTGGATACTCCTCCGGGAAAAGCACATGCCGCAGCAGGTAGATGGCGTCGTCCTCGCTGATCTTGCCGTCGCCGGTAAAGTCCGCCCCGCCGCTGATGGGATAATTTTCAGGGAAGATGATGTGCCGCAGGAGGTAGATGGCATCGTCCTCGTTGACCGCGCCGCTGCCGTCAAAATCGCCGGTGAGGGAACCGGAGGCGCTGTCAAAGCTCACATAGTCCAGGCAGATCCAGTTGCCGTCGGCCATCTGACCCCATTCCCGGGTGCCGTCGGACTGACGGGCGAAGATTTGCACCCGCTCGCCGGTTTCTTTCACGCCGACCACGCCATACGAGGTGCTTGGGCCGGAGCGGACATTGACCGCGCCGCCGGATTGGGTGGTGACGGTGCCCCACCGGCCTTCGATGGCCTCGTAGACAGCGGTGTAGACCGCGTTGCCGGCGCAGGCGGTGACGGTTTTGTCCCAGCCGGTAAACCGGTAGATACAGTCTCCCTCCGCCGGACGGGTGGGATCGGCGGGAATTTTGACGGTTTCCCCATAGGCATATTGGGCGGAGCTGAGAACGGTGCCGTCGTAATTTTTGAAGACCACGGTGGCCTTGATGATGGTGACGGTGAAGGAAGTGGTTTTGCCTTGGTAGGTCACGGTGACGGTGACATCGCCCAGCTTCTCGTTGCTGAAGCCGCTGACCATGTCGGCGGTGATGTCGATGGTTTCGGTGCTGCCGTCGCTGTAGAGCAGGGCCAGGGCACTGCCGGCCAGGGAGAGACTGTCCTGCCTCTGGACATACTGGGTTTTGGTGGGCCTGGAGGCGACGGAAATGGACTGCAGCGTCACGTCAAAGACCACATAGTCCAGGCAGATCCAGTTGCCGTCGGCCATCTGGCCCCATTCCCGGGTGCCGTCGGACTGGCGGGCGAAGATCTGCACCCGCTCGCCGGTATTTTTCACGCCGACTACATCGTAGGAAGTGCCGGGGCCGCAGCGGACATTGACCGTGCCGCCGGATTGGGTGGTGACGGTACCCCACTGCCCCTCCGGATCCTCCGGATCCGTGGAGCCGCCGGAGATGACCTCGTCGTAGTTGGTGTAGTACAGGCTGATCCAGCCGTATTCGCATTTGCCCCAGAGGGTGCTGCCGGACTGGAAGGTTTCGGTGATGGTCAGGGTTTCACCGGCGGAAATGGTTTTGACCACCGGGTAATAAGTGCCGGGGCCGGTGCGGATCTTGCCGGAGGCGTTGACGGTCACGGTGACACCGTCGATGACGGTTCCCTTGGGCAGAGTGACCACGTTGCCCTGAGGATCCTTCCAGTGGGCGTAGAGAACGGTGCCGTTGGACAGGGAACCGTCCAGTACGGTGACCCGGGTGCCGCCGGAGGCGGCGGTGTACCAGCCGGCGAATTGGTAGGTGAAGGTTTTGCCGCTGCTGTCGGTGCCGGTGGGAAGGGTTTTGAATTCGGTGACGATCCCGGCGGGATCGTCGGCGTTGTAGCCGTGGATCACATATCGGGGAGTGCCGCCGTTGCCGTCCAGAAAGACATGCTTGATGCTGGCGGGAACACCGCCGGTGGTGTTGTAGGCTCGATACACGCCGTAGATGTACATATTGGCTTCGCATTTGCGGCGGTCAATGAGTATGTAGTCGCCGCCGGCACTGCTCCACAGGCACATTCCGTAGATCAGCCGGTTGCTCATGTCGCCCTCCCGGACGGCTTTGTTGAAATAACCGTTGACATCGTTGACCCAGTTGCCGCCGCAGTTGTAGGAGAAGGACACCAGCGCGTCGAACTGATGCTGCTTCAGATCCAGCGAATATTTCTCCGCGAACCCGCGGATGACTTCTTCAAAATAGGAAAGCTCCTCGAGAAGCAGTGCCTCAGCTTCCTCCTCGGGGAAGGGGTTGTCCACGGTGTAGTAATGCTCCTTGCCCTCGGGGCATTTGGTGCCGTAGCCGATGGTCCACTGGGAGTAATCCCAGTAAGCAACGGGGGAGAAGCCCTCCATGGTTTTCAGCACCTCAATGAGATCATCGGAAACGGTCATGGGGGTGTCCTCTTCGGGAGGGGGCTCGGTGGGGTCGGTCTCCGATGGGGGAGGCTCGGTGGGGTTGGTATCCTCCGGGATGGATTCCGTGGGATCGGTTGCCTCCGGGGAGGATTCCGAGGGATCGGTGGCGGGAGTGGTTTCCGAACCCGTCGCACTGATGACCGGTGTCAGGCCGGACAGCAGGCCAAGCAGCATGACCGCGGCCAGAAAACCGCAGATCCATCGTTTTTTCATAGGCAATGCTCCTTCCGGGTTTCTTACTGGGTATTATAGCAGATGAATTGTGACAATACAAGAGGGATTTGGAAAAATAATTACATTTTTGTTACCATTTTGACAATGGAAAAGTTTTGCGATTCCGACAAAATATGGTAAACAAAGGGAAATGCCGACAAAAAACTCGGATATACATAACACTTTGCCCGAAAACGGAAAACAGATTGCTTTCCTGCGGCGGATGTGATAGACTATGGGAAAAGGAGGGGAGAAGCATGAAAGCACTGATCGGAATGTCCGGCGGCGTGGACAGCAGCGTGGCCGCGTACCTGACCCGGCGGGAGGGCTTCGCGTGCATCGGTGCCACCATGCGGCTGTACGACGGAGAGGATCAGGAGGGAACCTGCTGTTCCTTATCGGATGTAGAGGATGCCCGCAGCGTGGCCTTCCGGCTGGGAATGCCCTTTTATGTGTTCAATTTTTCCGGGGATTTCCGGGAGAAGGTCATGGAGCCCTTCGTGCGCTGCTATGAGCGGGGCCTGACCCCCAATCCCTGCATCGAGTGCAACCGCTGCCTGAAATTCGACCGGTTTCTCCGCAGAGCGGCGGAGCTGGGCTGCGAGTATGTGGTCACCGGCCACTATGCCCGGATTGAGCGGGAGCCCGACGGCGGCAGATTTCTGCTGCGCAAGGCGGTGGACGAGACCAAGGATCAGACCTACTTTCTCCATACCCTGACTCAGGAGCAGCTTGCCCATACCCGGTTCCCGCTGGGAACGCTGACCAAGGCGGAGGCGCGGGCCATTGCCGGAGAGCAGGGATTTATCAACGCCAAAAAGCGGGACAGTCAGGATATCTGCTTCGTGCCCGGCGGTGACTATCTGGCCTTTATGGAGGCGTACACCGGAAAAACCTACGCCCCCGGAGATTATCTGGATCTTCAGGGTCATGTGGTGGGGCGCCACCGGGGCGCCGCCGCCTACACCCTGGGGCAGCGGAAGGGACTGGGACTTGCCATGGGGGAACCGGTGTATGTCTGCGCGAAGGACATGGAGAAAAACACTGTCACCGTGGGCCCCGACGAGGCGCTGTTCCGCCGGACGCTTCGTGCGGACAACTGGAACTGGATCCAAATCCCGGAGCTGCGGGAGCCCATACGGGTCACCGCCAAGGTGCGCTCCCGAATGACGGAGCAGCCTGCTGCCGTGTATCCGGAGGAAAACGGTATCGCCCGGGTGGTATTCGACCAGCCCCAGCGGGCCATCACGCCGGGGCAGGCGGTGGTGCTTTACGACGGCGATCTGGTGGTGGGCGGCGGAACCATCACGGAGGTTCTGTGATTCGCAATTCTTGTACAATTGACAAAACACGGGCGTGTCTTCCGGCACGCCCGTGTTCGCTTATGAAAATGACTTGCGGCTTACAGCCAGCCGGCGTCCTCGGACTCGGCTTTGCGGCTCCGGTGCAGCAGGGCGGACACCACCTGGGCGGCGTCGGCACCCTCGTAGAGAACCGTGAAGGCGGCATGGGTGATGGGCATATCCACGCCCTGGCGCTGAGCCAGCTCCCAGGCGGATTTCGCCGCGTAATAGCCTTCCACCACGGCGCCCACCTCCGCCATAGCCTCCTGCGGGGACTTGCCCTGACCGATGAGGATGCCTGCCCGGCGGTTCCGGGAGTGCATGGAGGTGCAGGTGACAATCAGATCGCCCACCCCTGCCAGACCCGCGAAGGTGTCTTTGCTGGCGCCCAGAGAGACCCCCAGTCGGGCAATTTCCGTCAGACCCCGGGTCATCAGCATGGCCTTGGTGTTGTCGCCGTAGCCCAGACCGTCGGTGACACCGGCGCAGAGGGCAACCACGTTTTTCAGCGCGGCGCCCAGCTCGGCGCCCACGGTGTCGGGACTGGTGTAGACCCGGAAGCTTTTGGACATGAAAGCGTCCTGCACCCGCTCTGCCAGCGACCGGTTCTCACAGGCGGCCAGACTGCCGGAGGGCAGCTCCAGCGCCACTTCCTCTGCGTGGTTGGGGCCGGTGAGCACCACCGCCCGGTGGCCGGTTTCCGCTTCCACCAGCTGGCTCATGCGCAGCAGAGTCTCCGGCTCGATGCCCTTGGTGACGGACACCATCACCGCGTCGGGATCCAGATAGGGCGCGACCTGCCGGCAGACGCTTCGGACGGCGAAGGAAGGACTGGCAATCACCACAAGAGCGGAGCCGGATACGCAGGCGGGATCGCCGGAGATCTCCAGCCCTTCGGGCAGAGACACACCCGGCAGGGCGGGATTCACCCGCTCCGCTGCCATCCGCTCCGCCTTTTGGGGATTATGAGACCACAGCGTGACGCGGTGACCGTTTTTCAGCAGACGCAGAGACAGCGCCGTACCCCAGGCGCCGCTACCGACGACGGTTGCTTTCATTCGCGATTTCCTTTCCCAAACAGGTTGGTTTTCCGCTCGGTACCTTTGCACAGCCGGGAAATGTTGCCCCGGTGCATGAAGGTGGCCGCGGCGCTCATGGCGATGCCGCACAGCATCACCGTGAGATTGTCATGATGGAATACGATAAAGCCGATGCCGAAGGTAATTGCCGCCAGAACGGAGCCCAGCGACACATATTTTGTCAGCAGATAAACGCCGAAGAACACCACGAGAATCAGCACGGCGATCCGCCAGTCCACCACCAGGGCAATGAACAGGCCGCTGAGGATTCCCTTGCCGCCCCGGAAGCCCAGCAGAGCCGGGGAAATGTGCCCCAGCATCACGGCGAGTCCGCCCAGAGCGGTGCCTTCGGCATAGAGGCCGTAGGGCTCCAGCAGCAATCCGGTGAGCAGGCAGGCCACCACGGCCTTGCCGGCGTCGATGAGAATTACATACAGAGCCCGCCCCACGCCGTAGCTGCGGATGAAGTTGGTCAGTCCCGCGTTGCCGCTGCCGTGGCTGCGGACGTCATCGTGCATCAGAGAGGACATACACACCGCGCCGTTCAGATTGCCCAGCAGATAGCTGGCCAGCACGCCGATGAGAATGGACAGCCACATTATGACTCCTCCTTATCGCCCTTTTGGCGGATGGTGATGCGAATGGGGGTACCCTGCAGTCCGAATACCTCCCGGATCTGGTTTTCCAGGTACCGCTGATAAGAGAAATGGAACAGCCGGGCGTCGTTGCAGAAAATGACGAAATGGGGCGGCTTGGTGCCGGCCTGGGTCATATAGTAGATTTTCAGCCGGCGGCCCTTATCGGAAGGGGGCTGCACCCGGGTGGTGGCGTCGGCCAGCACGCTGTTCAGGGCGCCGGTGGTGACGCGGCTGGTATTCTGGGCGCAGACATCCTGAATCACCTGGAAGAGCCGGTCCACCCGCTGACCGGTGAGGGCGGAGAGGAATACCACCGGGGCATAGGTCATATAGCTGAGCCCCACGCGGACAGCCGCTTCCTTGTCCCGCATGGTGTTGGTTTCCTTGCTCTCCACCGCGTCCCACTTGTTGACCACAATGACGGCGGCTTTGCCGGCTTCGTGGACAAGACCGGCGATTTTGGTGTCCTGCTCGGTGACGCCCTCGTTGGCGTCGATGAGAATCAGGCACACATCCGCCCGGTCGATGGCGCTGACGGTGCGCATATTGGAGTATTTTTCAATGGCGTCGTCCACTTTGCTCTTCCGGCGCATACCGGCGGTGTCGATGAAGCAGTATTTGCCTGTCTCGTTCTCGAAATAGCTGTCGATGGCGTCCCGGGTGGTGCCGGCCACGTCGGAGACAATGACCCGCTCCTCTCCCAGAATCCGGTTCAGCAGGCTGGACTTGCCTACGTTGGGCTTGCCCACAATGGCGACCCGGATGACGTCGTCGTCCGGTTCCGTTTCCTCTTCGCCGGGAATGTTCTCCAGCACCCAGTCCAGCAGATCGCCGGTGCCGTGGCCGTGGACGGCGGAGGTCTCAAACAGGTCCCCGATGCCCAGAGAGTAGAATTCGTACACATCGGGATTCACGGGGCCCACGGAATCGCACTTGTTTACCGCCAGCGCCACGGGCTTGCCGGATTTGCGCAGCATGGTGGCCACGTCCTGATCCGCGGCGGTGACGCCGGAGCGGACATCGGTGACCATGATGATGCAGTCCGCCAGCTCGATGCCGATCTCCGCCTGACGGCGCATGAACCGCAGCATATCACTGTCGGTGCCCGGCTCGATACCGCCGGTGTCCACCAGCGAAAAATGACGGCCGCACCATTCACAGTCGCCGTAGATCCGGTCCCGGGTGACGCCGGGGGTGTCCTCCACGATGGAGGTGCGCTGACCGGTGAGTTTATTGAACAGCATGGATTTGCCAACGTTTGGCCGGCCGACAATGGCCACCAAAGGCTTTGCCATACGATCACATCCTTTCCTTGGGAAAACCTTACCTTCTATTATGACATAAAAACGGCGGCAAATCAACGATTTTCCGCTCGTTCATATAAGTTTTATAGTCCGTTCACGACTGAGCGTGTCAAACAAGGAAAAAGAGGAAGGCGGATGCCTTCCTCTGCGTTTTTCCTGCCTCAGTCAGCCTTGGCAGCCAGAACCTGACGGCCGTTGTAGGAGCCGCAGTTCTTGCAGGCTCTGTGGGGCATGACGGGTTCGCCGCACTTGGGGCAAACGGACACGCTGGGAGCGGACAGCTTCCAGTTGCCGCCACGGCGCTTATCGCGACGGGCCTTGGACACTTTACACTTAGGGACAGCCATGGATGACACCTCCTTGGTCGAACTGCTTTCATGGCAGCATTCTTATGGATTTACTTCTCGAGAAGCTGCTTTAAAGCAGCGAAACGGGGATCGGGTTCCTTCCGACAGCCGCAGGGCCCGAGATTCAGGTTGGAGCCGCAGCGGCAGCAGAGACCCCTGCAATCCGGCCGGCACAGCAGCTTGGAGTCCAGATTCAGAACGAAAACCGTCCGGACGATGTCCTCCAGGTCGGCGCTGTCGCCCACCAGAGGAAACACCCATTCGTCCTCGTTCTCTTCGTCGCTCAGCTCGGAAACCAGCACCACGTCGATGGGGAAGGACACTTCCTGATCGAAATCGGAAGCGCAGCGATCGCACACGCCATGGATGGTGGTTTGGATCCGCCCGGTCATGACCAGCACGCCTGCGGTATTGCGAACGGTGCCGGAAGCCAGAACAGGCTCGGAAACCGGAAAGCTCTGGCCGTACTGAAGATCACTCAGATCCACACCGGTGGAAAAGGGAAGAGACGCTCCCGGACAGTCCAGAATTGCTGACAGGTCCAACAGCATAGTTTCCCCTCCTCACAGTCATGCTTAGATATTATAATGGCTTTTCCCCCATTTGTCAAATATTATTTTTCGTTTTTTCGGGGAGGATCCAGGCAGATTTTCCTTTCCATTTTTCGGATTTTGTGGTATGATAGCCACCGAGTCTGAACCAAAGGAGAAACCTATGCTTTCAATCATTGAGATATTGTCCCGGGAGCTGGGACAGAAGCCGGAATATGTACAAAACGTCATCTCTCTGATGGACGAAGGGAACACCATCCCCTTCATCGCCCGGTACCGCAAGGAGATGCACGGCGCCATGGACGACACCACATTGCGGACGCTGGAGACCCGGCTGGGGTATCTGCGGAACCTGCAGGAGCGCCGGGATGAGGTGAAAAACGCCATCGAGAATCAGGGCAAGCTGACCCCGGAGCTGGCCGAAGCCATCGACGGCGCCGCCACACTGGCGGAGGTGGAGGATCTGTACCGCCCCTACAAGCAGAAGCGCCGCACCCGGGCTTCCGTTGCCCGGGAGAAGGGATTGGCACCGCTGGCGGAGGCGATTTTTGCCCAGGACGGGCAGGATCCCGCCAAGCTGGCGGAAGATTATGTAAACCCGGAACTGGGCGTGGAGACCGTGGAGGAGGCTCTTGCCGGCGCCTCCGACATCATCGCGGAGGATCTGTCCGACGATGCCGCCATCCGCAAATCCCTGCGGGAGCTGATGAACCGGAAGGCGCTGCTGGTCTGCAAGGCGGAGGATCCGGAGACCGACAGCGTCTATCGGCTGTATTATGATTTCTCCCAGAACGTAGCCCGGCTGCTGGATCATCAGATCCTTGCCGTCAACCGGGGCGAAAAAGAGGGAATTCTGAAGGTTTCCGTGGCGCTGCCGGGCAATGAGGGTGCCGCGCTGGTGTGCCGTGCCGCCCTGAAGCCCACCGCGTTTGTGTCCGCCTTCGTCCGCACCGCGGCGGAGGATGCCTACGAGCGGCTGATTTTCCCGTCGCTGCAGCGGGAAATCCGCAGCGACCTGACGGAGCGGGCATCCCAGGGAGCCATCCGGAATTTCGCCCTGAACCTGAAGCCCCTGCTGATGCAGCCGCCGGTGAAGGGCTTCGTCACCATGGGTCTGGACCCCGGCTACCGCAACGGCTGCAAGGTGGCGGTGGTGGATGCTACCGGCAAGGTGCTGGCTACCTCCGTGGTGTATCCTACCTTCAGCGAGCGGAAGAAGCAGGAAGCCATTACCGTCCTGTCCGGTCTTATGCGCAGATACGGCGTGCGGCACATCGCCATCGGCAACGGCACCGCCTCCCGGGAGACCGAAGCCATGACCGTGGAGCTGCTGAAGGGCTTCCCCGATGCCGCTTATGCCATCGTCAACGAGGCCGGCGCTTCTGTCTACTCCGCCTCCCCGCTGGCGGCGGAGGAATTTCCGGAGTATGATGTGAATCTGCGTTCCGCGGTGTCCATTGCCCGGCGGCTGCAGGATCCGCTGGCGGAGCTGGTGAAAATTGATCCCAAGGCCATCGGTGTGGGGCAGTACCAGCACGACTGCCCCCAAAAGGAGCTGGACACCGCCCTCGGCGGCGTGGTGGAGGACTGCGTCAACGCCGTGGGCGTGGATGTGAACACCGCCTCCGTCAGTCTGCTGCAGCGGGTGTCCGGCCTTACCGCCGCCACGGCCAAGAATATTGTGGCCTTCCGGGAGGAAAACGGCCCCTTCGACAGCCGCTCCCGGCTGAAAAAGGTGCCGAAGCTGGGCCCCAAGGCCTTCCAGCAGTGTGCCGGCTTCCTGCGGGTGCCGGAGAGCGGGGAGGTGCTGGACAATACCGGCGTCCACCCCGAATCCTACGATGCCGCCAGACAGCTCCTGTCCCTGCTGGGCTGCAAGCCGGGGGAGAATCTGACCGATCTGCCCAGGCGGCTGTCCGAATACGGCCTGAGCCGGGCGGCGGCGGAGTGCGCCGTCGGCGAGCCCACGCTGGCGGACATCGCAAAGGAGCTGAGCAAGCCCGGCCGGGATCCCCGGGACGAGCTGCCGGCACCGGTGCTGCGTAAGGACGTGCTGGAGATGAAGGACCTGAAGCCCGGCATGGAGCTCACCGGCACGGTGCGCAATGTCATCGATTTCGGCGTGTTTGTGGATATCGGCGTCCATCAGGACGGCCTCGTCCACATCTCACAGGTCTGCGACCGACGCCTGCGCCATCCCAGCGAAGCCGTGAAGGTGGGCGACGTGGTAAAGGTGGTGGTGCTGGAGGTGGACGAAAAGCGCCGCCGGATCAGCCTTTCCATGAAGCAGGCAAAAAAATAACCCGCAGAGCCGTCTCTTTTCGGAGGCGGCTCCTTTTTTGTCAGGCTTCTTCTTCGGGAATCTCGGCGGTGAGGGCGGAGATTTCGTAGGCCGTCCGCTCCATGGGGCCGTCGTCGGTGAGCTTGGTGTAGACCCGGCTCTGGAGCCGGCCGTGGATGCACACCCGATCCCGGATATGACAGCGGGAAACCTCCTGCGCCGTCCGCCCCCAGAGGATGCAGGGCAAATAATCCGCCCGGCGGAAGGCTCTCGGCACCGCCAGCATCACGTCGCAGATCTCCCGCCCCAGCGGTGTGCGGCGGAAGACCGGCTCTTTGCATACGGGGCCCTCCACGGTGACCTCGTTGATGGGCTCCCCGTCCTCCGCAATGACGCGGGAGGCGAAAATGAAGATGGACAGATGCCGCACGCCCCCTTCCCGCCGGTTGTGGGAACGGATCTGCCCGGTGACGGTGAGCATTTCGCCGCCGGAAAGATCCACCTCGTTGAGAGCCGGCTCCGGCACCACCACCGGCAGGGTGTCCACCGCCCCGGAGAGCCGGGGGACGTCCAGCAGAAACCGGAAGAACCGTTTGCCGTGATTCTCGTGGGAAAAGACGGGCAGCTCCCGGAGACTGCCCCGCACCGTGATCTGGTTGACCGTATGTTCCATAGTACCACCTCAAGTTCAGATGTATGGAACATCCTATGCGCCGGGGGACAAAACAGAACGCCCGCCGGGGAAAATCCGGCGGGCGGCACAGAGCGAAAAAGTCATTTTTTCCGGTTCCGGGGCAGCGGCTTCCGGGGAAGGGGACGCTTTGACGGTGGGGGCGTACGGCCGCCGGCCTTGGGCGGCACCGCCCGGATCAGGCACCTGGGGCCGGAGCCGATGAGATCCTCCCGGTGGGCTTTCAGCAGCGCCTCCCGGACGAGATAGTAGTTCCGGGGATCCCGGTACTGGATCAGCGCCCGCTGCATGGCCTTTTCGTGGGGATCCGTGGGGACATACACCTTTTCCATGGTTCTGGGATCCAGACCGGTGTGGTACATGACGGTGGACAGAGTGGAAGGGGTGGGATAGAAGTCCTGCACCTGCTCCGGGTTGTAGCCCATGTCCCGGATGTACTCCGCCAGCTCCACGGCCTCCTTCAGGGTGGAACCGGGATGGCTGGACATCAGGTAGGGAACCAGGTACTGCTCCAGCCCGTACTGCCGGTTCAGGGCAAAGTATTTCTCCACAAACCGGTTGTAAACCGCGTTTCCGGGCTTGCCCATGCGGCGCAGCACCGCGTCGGAAACATGTTCCGGCGCCACCTTGAGCTGACCGGAAATATGATACTGCACCAGCTCCCGGAAGAAGGTGTCCTTTTTGTCCGCCAGCAGATAGTCAAAGCGGATGCCGCTGCGGACGAATACCTTTTTGACCCCGGGAATCTTCCTTAGCTTCCGCAGAAGCGCCACATAGTCCGAGTGGTCGGCGTTCATATTCCTGCAGGGTGTGGGGTACAGGCACTGACGTCCGCCGCAGGCGCCTTTGGTGAGCTGCTTTTCGCAGGCGGGATGCCGGAAGTTGGCGGTGGGGCCGCCTACGTCGTGGATGTAGCCCTTGAAATCCGGCTCCCGCGTCATCCGCTCCGCTTCCCGGAGAATGGATTCGTGGCTTCTCGTCTGAATGATGCGCCCCTGATGGAAGGTCAGGGCGCAGAAGGAGCAGGCGCCGAAGCAGCCCCGGTTGCTGACAAGGCTGAACTTGACCTCCTCGATGGCGGGGACGCCGCCGGCCTTTTCGTAGCTGGGATGGCAGGCGCGGCAGTAGGGCAGATCGTAGACCGCGTCCATTTCCGCCGTGGTCAGGGGCTTCTGGGGCGGGTTCTGCACCACATATTCCCGACCGTAGGGCTCTGCCAGCCGCTTGGCGGTGAAGGGATCGCAGTTGGCGTACTGGATCCGGAAGCTCTCGGCATATTGGCGGGGATTATCCTTCAGTTCGTCGAAGGCGGGGAGAATCAGGGTGGGGAAGCTGTCGTCCAGCCGGGCGGTTTTGAACACGGTGCCGTCGATGTAGGTGATGTCCTTCACATCCATGCCGGCATTCAGGGCGTCGGCGATCTCCACGATGCTTTTTTCGCCCATGCCGTACATCAGAAGATCCGCCTGACTGTCCAGCAGAATGGAGCGCTTCATACTGTCGGACCAATAGTCGTAATGTCCCAGCCGCCGCAGGCTGGCCTCAATGCCGCCGATGAGGATGGGTACATCCCGATAGGTCTGCCGGATCAGGTTGCAGTAGACCACGGTGGCGTAGTCGGGACGCCTGCCCATGATGCCGCCGGGAGTGTAGGCGTCGGTCTTGCGCCGGCGCTTGGCCACGGAATAGTGGTTCACCATGGAGTCCATGTTGCCGCCGGACACCAGAAAGCCCAGCCGGGGGCGGCCGTAAACATCAATGGATTTGGGATCCTTCCAGTTCGGCTGGGAGATGATGCCCACGCTGTAGCCATGGCTTTCCAGCACCCGGCTGATGATGGCGTGGCCGAAGGATGGGTGATCCACATAGGCGTCGCCGATGACATAGACGAAATCGCACTGCTCCCAGCCCCGGTCACGCATATCCTGTCTGCAGATGGGAAGAAAATCCATGGGAAACCTCCGGTTTGGTTTTTGTCCATTATACCATTCCGATTGTCAAAAGGGAAGAGGCAGAAAACGGAATTCCCACAGGATTGCTCCTGTGGGAATGGGGTTATTTGGTGTATTTGCCTTTGCAGGCACGGAATTTGGGGTAGTACACCACAGCCGTGACGGAGGCGAAGAGAAGCAGACAGACCAGAGAAATCTTCCAGCCCAGGGAGAAGGCTTCGTTGCGGTAGGTGAAGCACAGCTCGTGGTCGCCCTCGGTCAGCTCCACGGCCACCATGGCGTTGCCCACCAGGGTGATTTCCGCCTCCCTGCCGTCCGCGGTGACGTGCCAGTTGCCGTTCTGGGGGATGGAGGTGTAGAGCAGGCCGTCCCGGCTGCAGGAAATCCGTCCCTCCACCTTGGTATTGGAGAAAGAGGTCAGCTCCAGCGTGGAGGCGGAGAGAATCTCATATCCGACCCAGAACACCTGATCGTTCACCACGGCGGGATGGATGTTGATACTGCCTTTTTCGTTGGCGCTGCATTCGATTCGGAGCTCGATCACATCGCCGGGATCCACCTGACTGACGGAGAGGGTCTGGGGCAGGCTCAGAGTCTCGGTGTACAGCTCCGCGCCGTTTTTGGAGACCGTAAACCGGTTCCGGGCGCTCATGTTCAGATCCAGACAAAGAAGACCGTTCTGCTGAATGTCGTAGCGGTAGATCAAATAGGTCTTGGAGCCGCCGTTTTCGTAGTAGCTGTAGCCGGAGGAAGCCTGCCGGGTGACATTGGTGCCGTTGGGGTCGATGGTCAGGCAGTCGCCGGGAACCAGATCAAACACATCCTCCGCAAGGCCGGTGGCCGCCCGGAACAGCTGATTCTGGAACACAAAGGCGTAGCCCATGTTGGTGAATTCCAGATCGGCAAGCTCTTTTTCCGTCAGAAAGCCCAAGGGCAGATAGGCGTTGTTTTTCAGCAGGTATACATTGTTGTAGTGGTGCTTTTCGGTGAAATAGGGGTTTTCCTCCACCCGGCCGTCCCGCTCCAGCATATATTTGAGGTTCAGGAACAGATTGGCCACCGGGGAGCTTTCCTCAAAGCAGTAGCGGTTATAGGTGTTTTTGGCGGCGTAGCCCAGCGACTGCATGAATTCCGTGACCTTGACGTTGGCGGAGCTGGTGAAGGTGGAAATGCCGTTGTAGCCGTTGAGGGCGCTGTCGTTGAGGGTTTGGGAATGGGTCACCTCGGCGCGGTAGAACAGATCCTTGTCCTCCTGCATATAGCGGATCATGGACGCGGTGGAGGCGGTGCCGTTGGGATAGTTGGAGATGCCGGTGTAGGGGAAACGGACGCCGAAGTTCACCAGATTCATGACCAGCTCGATGCCCATCACCGACGCCAGCGCGATGCCGGCGTACTTCCGGCGGAGCTTCCGGTGGGTGCAGAATTCCCGCAGGGCTTCCCGGTCCTCTCCGGCGGGCGGGCGGAAATCCAGCCGGGATACCACCAAAGCGCCCATATAGAGCAGGAAGAACACGGCGTTGTAGACGATGAACACCGGATCCGTCACCTGACCGCTGAGCAGCAGCAGGCACAGGGTCAGCGTACCCGCGGCAATGAGCTGCCATGCCCGGAACCGCCGCCTCAGCAGGAAGGCCCGGTAGGCCATGTACAGCATGACGAAGCTGAACAGGAAGCTGAACCGGTAGGGAATCATGTTGGTGAAGTGGAAGCCGTGCCAGACATAGTCCAGCTGCCGGATCAGGAAGCTGAGCATGAAAAACACCAGCAGGAACACAGAGCAGATTTTGTCCCGCACCTTAACCTGTTTCGCGGTGAGGAACAGGAACGCAAACACGATGGTGCCCACGCCGCAGTACAGGTTGGGCAGACCTTCCTTGAAGGTAGGTTCCAGGCCGCCGCCCATGTTGCCGGCTACCTGACGCATTCCGTTGAGAATCGGGGGCAGGGAAGCCTTCAGTGCCGTCCACCAGAGACCGAAGAGCCCGCCGTCCCCGGCTTCTTTTGCCGTCTTGTAGAGCGACCAGGCCTCTTTGGCCTCCTTGCACAGATCGGAGGACACGATATTCAGAGCGAAGGAGTCCGGGAAGGAGTTGACGCTGGACTGGGTGGTCTGCAGTGCCGCCAGGGCGGGCAGCTCCAGAATGGCAGTCATGCCGATGGCGAGAACCGTGAAGAATCCGATCCGGACGAAATCGGCCAGCAGCCGCAGGGGACTTTTGCACCGGCAGATCTGGTAGCAGATGAAGATCAGCAGAACAAAAATGCAGGTGAAGAATCCGATATAGTAGTTGGAGAAAACGGAAAGGAACAGGGTAACCGTGTACAGGACGAACTTCCTGTCCCGCAGAAGCTGAACGGTTCCCAGAGCCACCAGCGGCAGCAGGGCAAAGGTGTCCAGCCACATGACGTTCCACTGATAGCCCATGGCCCACGCGCACATGGCGTAGAAGCAGCCGAACAGCGGCAGGGAAAGGTCGTCTCTGCCGAACATCTTCTTCAGGAAGACGGCGAAGAACAGCCCGGCCAGACCCAGCTTGATGGGCATCAGCAGGGCGAAATACTGCAGCAGCCACCCCTCCGGCACCAGAACGCTGAGCAGATTCAGGGGGGAGGCCAGATAGTAGGAGATAAGCCCCAGATAGTCGATGCCCATGCCGATGCTCCAGTTGTACAGCAGGGAGTCACCGCTGAGCAGCGCCTTGCGGAAGGCTTTGAAGAAGGGGTAATACTGGTGCCACATATCGGAATAGAGCATGGACTTGTTTCCGAAGGGCGTATAGCCCGCCACCAGCATCAGCATCAGCATCAGCGTCAGCGGCAGGGCGAAGGACAGGGCAAGGTAGTTCCATTTCCCTTTTTTCAGCGGCGGCAGTTTCATGGCGATCCCCCGGATTCGTGAGTAGTGAGGCGGCAGGGGCGAAGCGGTCGCCATGCCGGATTCTGGATTAGTTTACCACAAAAAACCCGCCGGGTAAAGCCCGGCGGGAAAGAAAAACCAAGTATTTTGAAATTTTACACATCATCGTCCGGTATGTCGTCCGGATCGGAGTCGTCACCGTTCATGTCGGTGGTCATGATTTCGCCCACCCGGACCCGACGGCGGATCTTCATATCCTCAACCTGACGGTGGAGCATCTCCTTGACCTCCAGAGGGTGCTTGATGTTTTTCAGCACCAGCGAGGGGGTGGTTTTGTCAGAGGAGGTCACGGTGATGGTGCCGACGCCCAGCATCCGCTGCCCCAGGGTGCGGCTGGAGGAGATATCCCGGACACGGTAGAGCAGAAGCTCCTCATCCCGGATGTTGAGAAAACCGACGGACAGAAACAGACGATCCTCGGACAGGGCGTAGCGGGTGAAGCTCAGCGGCATGCCCAGCCAGCGCTTCCGATCCTGCCAGATGTATTCCAGAGCCATAATACGCGCCTCCTGTATGTTGATGTCTCTATTGTAATAGCTGGAGGAACCGTTGTCAAGAACGGGAACGAAGTGTTTGTGCGGAGCTTTGACAAAAAAAGCAGGTCCCCGCCTCCCAAAGAGACGGGGACGATGCTGTGGATTGTTTTGTAACGTTACGCCATGATGATTTCAATCTCGTTGAGCTGGACGAAGTACAGACCTTCCTGATGCTGCCAGTTGGTGCAGAGCTGCTTGAAGGTCACACGGACATACCGGGTTTTTACCGCGTCGAAGGTGATTTCCAGCGGCGGATTCTCGCTGCGATCCGCATAGGAAACGCCCTCGTCATA
>JAQXIT010000064.1 GCA_029007925.1 Bacillota bacterium
ACCCTGTACCGAGAAATTCAGGATGACGGAGCCGTCCTGATCGCCGGTAACGGCGGTGAAGCTGACAATATTGGTCTGCGACGCGGTGGTATAGGATTCGGATACGGTACCGATCAGCCGGTGGAATCCGGAGATCTCCACGGTGATCCGGTAGCTGGTTCCGGGATTCAGGCTGGTGAAGGTGGCGGAATTGTTGACTACCGGCTGTGGCAGCTTATTGCCGTAGGTGTCGGTGCAGCAGACTGTCAGCAGGCTGTTGTCGATCTCGGTATCCAGCGTGACGGTCAGATAATTCTCATCGCCGGTGAGCCGGATCCCCAGAATGGGCTGCAGATAGTAATTTTCATAGAAATGGTAGGCGCCGACGGCCAGCAGAAGCAGGATCAGAATCACGGACAGGAAGGCAATCAGACCTCCGTGCTTCTTCCGGGGCTTGGGAGCGGGAGCGCTTTGCGTGGGCTCCTCCGTTTTCACCGCCACGGCGGCGGGAGGTTCCTCCGGTTCGGGCGCCTCCCCGGTTTCCGCGGGTTCCGGTTCTTCTGCGGGCTCAGGCTCTTCTGCGGGAGCCGGTTCCCCGGGGGAAGCCGGTTCCTCGGGCTCCGGCTGGATCCGGAGCGGAATGGGAACTTCGATGGGCTCGGGAGCCACCACGGGATCCGGCGTTTTGTGGGCGATCAGCTCGTCCGCCATGGCCAGCATCGCGCTGACCTCCTCGGACACGAGGGTGTCCGGCAGTTCGCCGGTGTTTTCATCGGTGGGCTCCGTCTCGTCGGTCAGGAAACCCGCAATGGCGATCTGCTCCGCGTCGTCTTCGGCAGGAGCGTCCGCTTCGGGCGCATCGTCATCGGATGGGGTATCCTCCTCCGGCGCATCCGTGTCCGTGATTTCCTCCTGGGGCTCGTCCGGGATGGGATCGGTTTCTTCCGGTACCTCTCCGGCATCCGCCGGTACGTCCCCGGAAGGCTCCGCTTCTTCCACGGTGCCCTCCGGCGCATCCCCGGCGTCCTCCGGTTCTTCGGCAGGCGGTTCTTCAACGGGAACCGGTGCTTCCGGCGCGGGAGACGGAATGATGGGAATGTCGTTAACGCTGTTGCGCTGCATATAATTGACCAGAGCCTGACCCATCTGGGCAGGATCCTGCCAGCGCTCCTCCGGATTGACCGCGCAGGCCTTCAGGATGATCTCCGCCATTTCGTAGTCCGCGTAGGCGGGAGGCAGCAGCGGCTCCGAAGAACCGTCCTCCCGGATGGGCAGCTCGCCGTTGTTGTAGGTCTGATACAGGATCAGTCCGGCGGCATAGATGTCCATGGTGGTGTTCAGGGAGGAATAGGCATCCGTGATCTCCGGGGCGGTATAGGCGCTGCGGTATTTGTCCGGCAGCGAGGCGTACTTCAGAGAATCCAGAGGGATGAAGCCCAGATCTCCGATCCGGTACTCGTTGTTTTCCGTGACAAAAATATTGCCCGGCTTCAGATCCGCGTAGAGGTAACCGCTGCGGCGGCAGACCGACAGGGCGGCACAAAGATCCAGTCCCAGATTCACGGCGCCAAGCTGCGTCAAGGGGCTGCGGCGGAACATCCGCTCCAGCGTTGGACGGTAGGCGCCCAGAAGATACACGTCGAAACCGGTGTCGCCGTCCATGGGAACAATCTGCCAGCCTTCATAGGCCGTGAAGCCCTCCACCCTGGACAGGCGCTGCAGCAGCTCCGCTTCCTGAACGGCGGCGTCGGACAGCTCCCGGAAATAAGCCAGAGCAGCCTCCCGGGAACGATAAGCGCCGGTAATGAGCAGCGCGTCCAGCTGAACCTGTGAAGCGGGGACGGAGATGATTTTGACTATGTACTTTTCGTCAGAGCCCTTTCGCATGGCGGGACAGCAGCGCACACCGTGGTGAGCGCTGATGGGATCGCCCATGACGAAATCCGCAAGCAGCGGCGCGATGAGTCTCGGTTCTGACATATCCATCGCCTCCTTACACGTAATACCCATATATCATAAAATAAAAACGGAAAAAATGCAACTGTATTTCCCGGTAAAATGGCGAGAATAAATGGGCGGGAAATGTCGGAACAAAAATTTTATGTCAACAAAGGCGCTTTTGTGTACTTGCATAACGCGAACCGATGTGTTATAATGACAAAAAAGAATGGTGCGGCGCTGCCGTGCCGGATTGGAGGTACATATATGAGTAAGGTGATTTGTGACGTTTGCGGCACCGCCTATCCGGAAACCGCCGCGCAATGCCCCATCTGCGGCTGCGCCAAGAATTCCGCGGATCAGACCGCTGCCGCTGCGGTCGGCTCTGCCGGGGATACGTCCGCTTCTTCCTATACCTATGTCAAGGGCGGCCGGTTTTCCAAGCGGAACGTTCGCCGGCGCAATCAGGGAAGGACAGCGCCCGAGCGCCGCAGCTCCGGCGGCCGCAGGCAGCAGGAGGAAGAGGAGCAGCAGAGCAACACCGGACTGATTATTGTTGTGGTGCTGCTGCTGTTGGCCATCATTGCGGTGGTAATTTATATCGGCATCCGGGTGTTCAATCCCGGCGGAACCGAGCAGCCCAAAAACACCAATACCTCCCAGTCCACCCAGGATACGGGGAAGGATCCTTCTCCGTCGGGCACGCTGCCTTCCGGCGTCAATGTTCCCTGCGAAGCGATCCAGCTTGGCAATAAGAACATCGAGTTCACCGCTGCCGGCGGAACCTGGAAGCTGGAGGCTGTCCTGACTCCTGAGAACACCACCGATCAGCTCATCTATGTCAGCTCCAACGAGTCGGTGGCCACCGTCACCCCCGACGGCACCATCACCGCCGTGAGTGCCGGCGAGGCAACCATCACCGTTTCCTGCGGCGGCGTGTCCCAGAGCTGTCAGATCAAGTGCAACTTTGGTTCCTCCGAGAATCCTACTACGCCCACACAGCCTGTGGAGAACAACTTTGTGTTCGAGTTCAATACCAAATACAAAGATGAGACCACCGGAAAGGCCGACACCACTTTGCCCAATAAGGGTTATAAGTGGCGTGCGTACAAGAGCGATCTGTCCGTGGATCCCGAGGCCATCACATGGATCTCCGATGATCCTGATGTCTGCACCATCGACAAGGGTATCGTAACCGCTGTGGGCCCGGGCAAGACGGAAATCCACGCGGAGTACGGCGGAAAGACCTACACCTGTACTGTCCGCTGCGCTTTTGAAGCGGACGACGATGAGGACGAGGCAGCAGCAGCCGCGCGCTTCGTGGGGGACACGGAAACTTCTTCCTCCGGGGGAACATACCGAATCAGTACAACGGATCCGGTTCTCTCTGTGGGTGACGAGCTGTCTCTGACGCTGCTTGACAACGACAACAATGTGATTGAGGTAACTTGGACAGCGGAGGAATCGGGCATCGTTGCCATTGACGGAAGTAAAATTACAGGCTTGGCCGCTGGCAGCACAAAAGTGTCCGCAACCTACGAGGGCACAGTATATTCCGTTTTCATCCAGGTCATTGACTGATTCAGAACGAAGCGGCAGCACGTTTTGTGCTGCCGCTTTTTGCCTCAGTCGCCATCCGTATGTCTGCCTCTGCGAAACAGCAGGGAAATGCACCACAGACCTGCCAGACCGACCAGGGTGTAGATGATTCTGCTGACTACGGCAGCCTGACCGCCGAAGAGCCATGCCACCAGATCAAACCGGAAAATACCCACCAGGCCCCAGTTCAGGCTGCCGATGATGGAAAGAATCAGTGCGAGAGTGTCCATGTGTCAACCTCCGTTCAGAAATTGGTTCATTCATAGAATCCCCGCCGGCGCCAAAAATATACTTGCCGCCATTGCAAAATGTGGGTTTTTCCGCTATAATAACGAAAAACAAAGAGGAGGACAACGCGATGACCACGCTCTATGAAGGCGCGTTTGCCAAAATCAATCTGACTCTGGATGTTTTGAACCGGCGGGAGGACGGCTATCACAACCTGAAAAGTGTGATGCAGACCGTTTCCATCCGGGACGATATCGAGATCGACATCGGAACCGGGGCACCCTGGTGCCTGAAATGTGACAAAGACGGAATTCCCACCGACGAAAGGAATCTGGCCTGGAAGGCTGCCGAAGTGTATCTGGACGCCATGGGGAAGGATCCCGGCGGTCTGGAGATCCGGATCACCAAACGGATCCCCAGTCAGGCGGGGCTGGGCGGCGGCAGCGCCGACGCCGCGGCGGTGCTGCGGGCGCTGAACCGGCACTACGGGGAGCCCCTGTCGATTCTCGCTCTGGCGGAGCTTGGCGCG
>JAQXIT010000065.1 GCA_029007925.1 Bacillota bacterium
GTTCCTGGAAAAGCTGGGGGGCTCTGTGGTTAAGACCATTGTAGTCAAAAATAAACTGGTCAATCTGATCGTGAAGTAATGAAAAACCGGCGGACACGCATCCGCCGGTTTTTTGACGGCTGCGGCTGCGTTCCGGGATTGACTGAGACATCCTTATTATTTTTTGAGATTCGGCATTTTTCGTAAATTCCTTCTTGACAATACCCAAACTCTGACATATAATATACAAAGCCGATATGGCCCTGAAAGCATCCAGGATTTAGCCGGATGCCGTCGGAGGGAGGGAAAACAATGTCTGAAATTCGCGTCAAAGAGAACGAATCTCTGGAGAGCGCTCTGCGCCGCTTCA
This sequence comes from Bacillota bacterium, assembly GCA_029007925.1. Taxonomy (GTDB): domain Bacteria; phylum Bacillota; class Clostridia; order Oscillospirales; family Oscillospiraceae; genus Faecousia. The sequence continues at coordinate 350 of JAQXIT010000065.1, forward strand.
AGCGGAGCTGTGCCAAGGAGGGCGTTATCGCCGAGGTTAAAAAGCGCGAGCATTATGTCAGCCCCAGCCTGAAGCGTAAGCAGAAGTCTGAAGCTGCCCGCAAGAACAAGAGAAAGTTCTATTGATATCCCTCTGGATTCATGCTCAAAACCGCTCCGGATTTCCGGAGCGGTTTTTGCGTTTATCCCAATTCCTGATACAGTCCCACGGCCAGGGCCACGCCCAGAGACTCCGCTTCCCGAAGAAGCGCGTCCACATCCTCCCGGGTGCGCCACAGGGTGAACCGGGCGGCATCTCCCGCTTCCACCCGGTAATGGCAGTGCAGCGCCTCATCCGGGAAACCTGCCTCCGGCTTATCCCCCGGGGGCAGGGGAGCGAAGCGACTGCCGTCCCCGGTGACGGTGATTACCGCGCCGTCAAGGGCGGCCTCCAGCCAGATTTCCCGACCCTTCCACGGTGCCAGATACTCCGCCGGAAGCCGGAAGGGCGGCACCGGCGGCAGAAAGACGGGGCAGCCATCCGCCGCGTATCGCTCCGATACCGCCGCCGGGCAGGTTATGGCGGTGAGCCGCCGGGTCACGGCGGCAGTTTCCGGGTTTCCCGGACGCTGAAAGTCCAGCAGAAGCCCCCGGCAATGCTGCTCCGCCATGACTTCCCCCAGAATCCCGGCGATCCGCTCCGGGTCGTGCCCGTCGGGGGGCATCCGGTCGTTGAGGATCAGCAGGGAGCCCTCCGGGAGACGCTCCGGCAGATTGGTCAGCCCTGTGCCGTAGGGGGAGAAATGGCAGGCCATCCACGCGATGTGTTCCGGCAGGGCGTCCGCGGCCCGGAATTCTGCCGCCGTCATGGCAAGATAAAGCGGAATTGCCATGGACAAATGCCTCCTCCCGTGTTATAATTCTTCCATACCTTATGAAAGCGTGGTTCCCGATATGCCTTTTTCCCTGCTGCCAAAGCTGATTGCCCCCGCGCTGCCGGATTTGAGCCCGGAGCTGCTCCGGGGCAGAGGCGTGAAGCTGCTGATGCTGGATTTTGACAATACCATCGTACCCTACACCACCAATCTCCCCACGGAGCGTATGGAGCGCTGGCTGGGGGAAATGCTCCGTTCGGACATTCAGATCTGTGTGGTTTCCAACAGCCATAAGGATCGGGTGAAGATTTTCTGCGAAAAGTATGGCATTCCCTGCGTCACCCACGCGAAAAAGCCCTTTTCCAAAGGTATCCGGCAGTGCCTCAGCCGTTTTGGGATGCCCCGGGAGCAATGCGCGCTGGTGGGAGATCAGATTTTCACCGACACGCTGGGCGCCAACTGTGCCGGCATCACATCCATTCTGGTGAAGGCCATTGACAATCATAATATCTGGCTGAAGCTGCGCCATGCGGCGGAAATGCCATTTATCTTTCTAGCAAGAAATCGGAGGATCAAAACATGAGAAATATTGACAAATACTTATCCCTGCTGGACGGCGAGGTGGACGGCCTGCTGCTGACTTCCCGCTACAGCCGCTACTACGGCGCCGAATTCGACATTGCCGAGGGCGTCGCCATCGTCACCAAGGCAGGCTGCCGCTACTTTACCGACAGCCGCTATATTGAATCCGCGGAAAAGGGAATCCGGGGCTTCACGGTCAAAATGGTGGATCGGGAGAACCCCTACCGGAAGCTGCTGAACGAGGCCATTGCCGACTTCGGCGTCACGGTGCTGGGCTTTGAGGAGGATTACCTGACGGTGGCGGAGTTCCGCCGCTATGAGGAGAGCCTCAACGCCAAGCTGGTGCCCTTCAATGAAAAAATCAACGGTTTCCGCGCCGTGAAGGAGCCCTGGGAGCTGGAGCAGATGCGCAAGGCGCAGGATATCACCGATGCCGCTTTCGCGGAGGTGGTCACCAGAATTCACCCCGGCATGACCGAGCTGGATCTGCAGGCGGAGCTGATCTACTGCCTGTACAAGAACGGCGCCCACGGTCTGTCCTTTGATCCCATCGTGGTTTCCGGCCCCAACACCAGCCTGCCCCACGGCGTGGCCGGCGACCGGGTGATCCGGGAGGGTGACTTTGTCACCATGGACTTTGGCGTGCTGTACCGGGGCTATTGCTCCGATATGACCCGCACCGTGGCCGTGGGCTATGCCACCGAGGAGATGAAGAAGGTCTACGACACGGTGCTGAAGGCTCAGCTTGCGGGCATCGCCGCCACCCGTGCGGGCGTCCCCGGTAAGGAAATCGACGGCGCGGCCCGGCAGGTCATTGCCGATGCCGGCTACGGCGCGTATTTCGGCCACGGCTACGGCCACAGTCTGGGCATGGAGATCCACGAGATGCCCGGCTGCAATCCCTCCGGTGAGCGGATCATGGCGGAAAACATGGTGGCATCCGCCGAACCGGGCATCTATCTGCCGGGAAAATTCGGCGTTCGCATCGAGGATGTGGTCATTTTCGGCGCCGACGGCTGCGAGGATATCACCCACAGCCCCAAGAATTTGATGATTGTCTGAAAAAACTTTGGATTTCCCCTTGAAAATTGCAAAGTTTTGGGTTAAAATATTCAAGTTAAACTGCGTGTAATTTCAAACCCCGACAGGGAAGATCTAGGAGGATAAACAAATGATTTCTGCAGGCGAATTTAGAAACGGCATTACCTTCGATATGGACGGCAAGGTCATGCAGGTCATCGAGTTCCAGCATGTGAAGCCCGGCAAGGGCGCCGCTTTCGTCCGCGTGAAGATGAAGAACGTCATCACCGGCGGCGTCACCGAGACCAGCTTCAACCCCACCGCCAAGTTCCCCACCGCGTTCATTGAGCGCAAGAAGATGGAGTATTCCTACAACGACGGCGAGCTGTACTACTTCATGGACACCGAGACCTACGAGCTGGAGCCCCTGGACGCCTCCGCTCTGGACGATTCCTTCCGTTTCGTCAAGGAGAACGATGTCTGCACCATTATGAGCTACAAGGGCAAGGTGTTCGGCGTGGAAGTGCCCAACTTTGCCGACCTGGTGGTCACCAAGACCGAGCCTGGCTTTGCCGGCAATACCGCCACCAACGTCACCAAGCCTGCCACCGTGGAGACCGGTGCCGAGGTCAAGGTGCCTCTGTTCATCAACGAGGGCGACAAGATCCAGATCGATACCCGCACCGGCGAGTATCTGGGCCGCTCCAAGGCTTGATAAAGGAGAAACAGCATGACGATTTCTGAAAAGTCCGCCTACCTGAAGGGCCTGATGGACGGTCTGAACCTGAACAAGGACACCGCCGAGGGCAAGATGATTGCTTCCATCGTGGAGCTTCTGGGCGATGTGACCAGGAAGCTGACCGATGTGGAGGACACGACCATCGCCATTTCCGACGAACTGGACGAGATCGAAGAGGATCTGGATGCCATCGAGGACTTCATCATGGACGACGATGACGATGAGGACTACGACGATGACGACTACGGCTTCGACGACGAGGATGAGGACGAGTACGACCCGGACGAGGGCTTCGACTTTGGCGACGAGGACAGCACCATCTACGAGGTGGAATGCCCCTGCGGCAACATCATCGACTTCGACGAGGAAACCCTGGAAAAGGGCAGCATCGTCTGCGACAACTGCGGCGAGACGCTGGAGTTCAGTCTGGACGATCCCGAGGACGAAGAGGAATAACAAAAAGCGGCGTGCTTCGGCACGCCGCTTTTTTATCGGATTTCCTGCTCCAGATTTCGGAACAGCTCGCTGTTGAAGAATTCCGGAATCTCTATGCCCAATCCGTCGCAGATCTTCTTGATGGTGGATACGGTAGTGCTGTTGTTCCGCCCGCCGACGATGTTGCTCAGCGTGGATTGGGTCAGACCGCTGACGGTAGCCAGCTTGTTGACGGTGATACCATATTCCTTGCACAGCTCCAAAATCCTCAGCCTGACGGCTTCCCCAATGTTCAAGCCGCTCACCCCCATACAATCCAGTAATTTGATTGTACCGGTTTTGAGTTGAAAATATTACCTCAAATGAGTTGACGGTGATTTATTTTTGTGATAACATAATTTTGCTGTCACAAAATGGAATCTGGAGACATAAATAAGTATCCTGCAATTCAGGTACCGCTGGCTGGCGGCTTATGACGATAAGAACCGAACCGTCCAGCTTGCCATCAGAAAGCCCACGAAATCCGCAAACAGAGCGGCGGGGACGGTATAGCGGGTTTTGCGGATCCCGGCGGCGCCGAAGTAGACGCTGATGGTGTAGAAGGTTGTCTCCGTGGAGCCCAGCATGACGGCGGCCGTCCGTCCGATTTGGGAATCGGGGCCGTAGCTGGCCATCAGCTCAGCGCCAACGGCCAGAGCCGCGCTGCCGCTCATGGGTCGAACCAGCACCAGCATGATGGTTTCCGGAGGAATGCCGAAAAAGTGAAACACCGGCGCAAGATATTGCCCCAGCAGCTCCATGGCGCCGGAGGCCCGGAGCATGGTCACCGCCGTCAGCAGCAGAATCAGCGCCGGAACGATGGAAACCAGCAGCTTCAGACCGTCTGCGGCACCGGAAAGCAGCAAATCGTAGGCGTTTTCACGGCGGTGCAGTGCCAGTAAAGCGGCTGCCAGCAGCAAAACGGGAACCAGATAGTCAGTCATGGCGCCATACCTTTCCCAGCAGCCATGCCGCCGTCACTCCCAGCCCCGCCGAGCAGATGCTGGTCACCCACACCGCCGGCAGAATATCAAAGGGCGACGCGGAGCCAAGGCTGGCGCGCACCGCCGCCACGTTGCCGGGAATGAGCTGGATGGAAGCAGTGTTCAGAACGATCAGCCGGCACAGCTCGTCCGTCGCCAGCCCCGGCCGGGCGGGATCCGCCAGACGCTTGGCGGCCAGAATCCCCATGGGGGTGGCAGCGTTGCCCAGACCCAGAATGTTGGCGCAGATATTGGCGCTCAAATGCTGCCGCAGCAGGGAATCGGTGCGGCTGGAGGGGAAGAGACGCCGCAGCACCGGTCGCAGCAGTCGGGACAGAAGCTCCGTCAGCCCGGCGTGATCCATCAGATTACCAACCCCTGACCACAGACAGATGGAGCCGGCCATGGATACCGCCAGCGTTACCCCGGACTGGGCACCCTGCAGTACGGCCGCTCCCAGCTCCCGCCCTCTGCCCAGAATCCCGGCACAGAGGAGGGAAACCGCCAGTATTCCGCTCCATATCCAGCTCATTACCATACCGCGCGCCCCCTTTGCTGTACAATATGCGGCTGGGGAGGGAAAATGTCTTGGGGCGGACAACATATTTTCACAAATTACCGTAAAAAATGTTTGACATTCTCATCCAAAGCGTCTATAATAATGAAAAAATAAATTATACGATAAGCGTTATGATTCATACCCGGAGGAAAGGAGCGAACTGTATATGAAGACAACAGGCATTATCCGCAAGGTGGATGAACTGGGCCGAATTGTGCTTCCGATCGAATTGAGGCGAATGCTGGAAATTGGGGAGCGTGACGAACTGGAGATCTGCACGGAGAACGATCGGATTATTCTGCAAAAGCGGGAAAACGCCTGCATCTTCTGTGGAGGTTCCCGGGATCTGGTTCCCTATATGGGCAAGAACGTCTGCGGAACCTGTCTGCGCGGTCTGTCTCGCCTGTAAATCGGTATCTGAAAACGCCGCGGTTCAACGCGGCGTTTTTTATTCGATGGTCAGTGCCGCCTCGTATACGACATTCTTCGGCAGATCCAGCTCCGCCGCCGCCTGCCGGACGGCGTCCTTACGGCTGAGACCCTGTTCCATGAGCCGGGCGACCAGTTCCGCCGCGTCCTCGGACGTGGCGGTTTCCTTTTTGCAGACCGGCGCGCCGGCCACCACCAGAACAAACTCCCCCTTGGGCGGCGTTTCCGCGTATTTTGCCGCGGCCTGTCCCAGTGTGGTGCGGATGACTTCCTCATGCAGCTTGGTCAGCTCCCGGCAGAGGCTGACGGGGCGGTCGGCACCGAATACGGCGGCCATGTCCTCCAGCGTATTCAATAGCTTGTGTGGCGCTTCGTAAAAGACCATGGTACGGGTCTCACCGGTCAGGGATTCCAGATGCTCCCGGCGGCTTTTCTTTGCCGTGGAGAGAAAACCCTCAAAGCAGAACCGGCCGGTGGCCTGACCGGAGATGCTCAGTGCGGTGATGACCGCGCAGGGGCCGGGTATGGCACAGACGGTGATGCCGGCTTCGGCGCACTGCTTTACCAGATCCTCACCGGGATCGGAAATGGCGGGACTGCCGGCGTCGGACACCAGCGCGCAGGTTTCCCCGGCCAGAATCCGATCCAGAATTACATTGCCCTTGAATGCCTTGTTGTGCTCGTAGTAGCTGACAAGGCTTTTTTTGATGCCCAGATGGTTCAGCAGCTTCAGCGTGACCCGGGTGTCCTCGGCGGCGATGAAGTCCGCCGCTTCCAGGGTTTCCCGACAGCGGGGGGAGATGTCACCCAGGTTGCCGATTGGGGTGGGAACCAGATACAGCATTCCGGCCATAAGATACCTCCTGGAGATGATAGAGTTTTCGATAGTAATCCGTGGGCTCGCCGCTTTCGGCAAACAGGCAGATTTCCTCCCAGACAAGCCCCGGTTTCGCGCCCTTGCGGCACTGCAGCAGGATCAGACTGACATCCCTGCCCGGCGCGTGGCGCACCAGACGCAGCCGCTTGGGCTCCAGCCCGGCTTCCGCGGCACAGGCGCAGAGCTGCGCCAGCCGTTCCGGCCGGTGAACCAGATAAAAATCCCCGCCCCAGCGCAGGCTCCATCCGGCGGCGCGGAACAGCTCCACGGGACGGCAGCAGTCCTCCCGTCGGGCATTGGCCGGTGCCTTGCCGGCAGGCCCTCCGGAAAAATAGGGGGGATTGGAAACGCATACGGAAAAGCTGCCCGGAGAAAACAGGGAGGAGACACTCCGCAGATCGGCGCATATACTGAACAGACGGTCATTCAGAGCGTTGGCGGTGATGTTCTCCAGCGCTGCGGCGTGGGCAGCCGGATCCAGCTCCACGCCGGTGACGGCGCAGCCGCCGTCCCGAGCGCACAGCAGCAGTCCCAGGGTACCGCAGCCGGAGCCCAGATCCAGCACCGACGCGTTTTTCCGCAGCCGGACAAAGTCGGACAGCAGCATGGAATCCGTGCTCAGCGGGAAGGTGCCGGGGGCGATCTGGAGGGTAAATCCGTTTTGAAGCCTTTCCATAAATGCCTCCATAAAAAATCAGCCTGCGCAGACCGGAATTCCGGCTGCGCAGACCGACTGCGGATTCGGAAGAATCAGCCTTCCTCGATGGCATCCACGGGGCAGTTGTCGGCGCAGGTGCCGCAGCTCACGCAGACATCGGCATCGATAACGTACTTGTCGTCGCCTTCGGAGATCGCCTCAACAGGGCAGTTGTCGGCGCAGGTGCCGCACTTGACGCAGGCATCGGTGATATTGTAAGCCATGATGTTCCCTCCAAATATGTTATTCGCGCATTTGCGCAGAACGCTATGCACCTTTATTCTAGCATGGTTTTCGGAAAAAGCAATTCCTTTTTTCAAATTGAACCGTATATTTTTTGGAAGCAATGGTGAAAATCTACGGATACGGGAGGGGATTGCCATGCGATACGCGCCGGAAGCGGCGGAACTTTTGCGGTTTGCCGCGGCACAGGCAAGACAGCGGGGACACAGCTATGTGGGAAGCGAGCATATTCTGCTGGCGATGCTGAATCAATACGGCTGGCCGGGGCTGATTCTGTGCGGAGCGGGGCTGAATCCGGAGCTTACCGGGCATCTGGCCTCGGCGCTGTACGGCTCCGGCGCGGCGGAGCTGCCGCTGCCCCAGGGCTTCACGCCGTCAGTCCGGCGGATTCTGCGGGACGCCGGCCGGGAGGCCAGAAATCTGGGCAGCCGGGAGGTGGCGGATCTGCACATTCTGCTGGCCATGCTGCGCCTGCGCAAGTCGGCAGCGCTGGAACTGATGATGCTGTCGGCGGTGGATCCCGACGAAGTGTTTACCAGAACTTTGAATTATCTGCAATGGGGGGCAGGATCACCTGCCAGAACGAAGAAGGAGGCGGCAGCCACGAAGCTATTGGAGCAATTCAGCGAGGACATGATCCTCAAGGTATCCGGCATGGAGCCGGTGATCGGACGGGAACGGGAAATCGATATGGTCATCGGCATTCTCAGCCGGAAGAACAAGAACAATCCGGCGCTGGTGGGGGAGCCTGGTGTGGGCAAAACGGCCATTGCCGAGGGGCTTGCCCAGCGTATGGCCGTGGGGAACGTGCCGCCGCAACTCAAGGATAAGCGGCTTATCAGCCTGAATATGGCAAATCTGGTGGCGGGAACCAAATACCGGGGCGAATTTGAGGAACGGCTGCGGGATGTGCTGAACGAAATCCGGCGCAGCGGTGACGTGATCCTGTTTGTGGACGAAATGCACACCATCGTGGGCGCCGGAGCGGCGGAGGGCGCCATTGACGCCGCCAATATTTTCAAGCCCGCGCTGGGGCGGGGAGAACTGCAGATGTTGGGTGCCACCACGCTGACGGAGTATCGGAAATTCATCGAAAAAGATCCCGCACTGGATCGCCGGTTCCGTCCGGTGATGGTGGAGGAGCCTTCGGCGGAGGCAACGGCGGCTATCCTGAAAGGGCTGAAGCCCGGTCTGGAGCGGCATCACCATCTGCGGATCAGCGATGATGCCATTAAGGAAGCCATCCGGCTGTCGGTGCGGTACCTGCCGGATCTGTATCTGCCGGATAAGGCCATCGACCTTTTGGACGAGGGGGCCTCCCACGCCAGAATGGAGGAGCTGCAGCAGGGACGAAACGGCTCTGCCCGGCAGGATCTGGAGCAGGAGCTCAGCGAGGCGGTGCGGGAAAGCAAATTCGAAAAAGCTGCCGAGCTTCGGGACAAAATGCAGCGGATGGTGGCCCATTCCGGGGAAAACCGTCGGGCCCGGTGCGTCGGAAGCGCCGACGTGGCTTGGGCGGTGTCCGCCAGAACCGGGATCCCCGTGGGACGGCTGACGGCCAACGAGCGGGAGCGGCTGCTGAAACTGGAGGAGGTCCTGACCCGGCGGGTGGTAGGGCAGCCGGAGGCCGTCCACGCGGTGGCGGAGGCGGTGCGCCGGGGCTTTTCCGGCATCCGGGACGAAAGCCGCCCTGTGGCCTGTTTGATGTTCACGGGGCCCACCGGTGTGGGCAAGACGGAACTGTGCCGGGCGCTGGCGGAGGAGCTGTTCGGCAGTCAGGACGCCATGATCCGCCTGGATATGACGGAATATATGGAAAAGCAGTCGGTGTCCCGGCTCATCGGCGCGCCTCCGGGCTATGTGGGCTATGAGGAGGGCGGCAAGCTGACGGAAGCGGTACGGCGGCGTCCCTACTGCCTGGTGCTTCTGGACGAATTGGAAAAAGCCCATCACGCCGTGGCGGGGATTCTGCTGCAGATCATGGAGGAGGGCGTGCTGACGGACTCCACCGGACGCCGGGTCAGCTTTAAGAATGCCATCGTGGTGATGACTTCCAATGCCGGCGGCGAGCTTCGGGGCGACGGACTGGGTTTCTGCCCCGCCGGCAGGGCGGGGGAGAACGAAGCGGCACTGCGTCAGGCTTTCACGCCGGAGTTTTTGGGGCGGTTGGATCGGATCGTTTGCTTCTCCCCGCTGGGGGAAGGTGCGTTGGAGACCATTGCCGGGAAGTATCTGGATCAGATCCGCAGCCGGGTGTCGGCCATAGGGATCCAGCTCACACTGCCCGGAGAGCTGGTTGGGGTTCTTGCCGGACAATGCCGGGCGAAGGACGGCGCCCGGCATCTGCGCAGGCTGGTTCAGCAGCAGGTGGAAGGGCCGTTGGCGGAATTTCTGCTGCGCAGCGGACGGAAGAACACGAAGATCCACGGTGTTCTGGAGGGGAACCGGCTTACCTTTCAGGCTTAGGCACCGGTGGAGCTTTATAGAACAAGTGTTCAAAAATTGGAAATTCACGGTATTTCAAAAGAAATTTCAGAAATTTTGCGAAAAAAGATTGATTTTTTTGTAAAGAGCGATTATACTGTCAGTAAGTGGAGCAAAGTGGAGAAATAGTGGAGAAAAATGGAGGAGGTGAGCGCCGATGATCGGTAAATTTCCCGCGAAACTGGACGACAAGAACCGTCTTTTCCTTCCCGCCAAGCTGCGCGGGGAGCTGACAGGGAACTTTTTTGTGACGCTGGGCGTCAATTGCGGTCACCGGTGCCTGACCGTGTATACCGCCGAGGACTGGCGCCTCCTGAGCGAAAACTACAACCGCCTCCCCATCTCCCAGAGAGGCGCCGCCACCAGTCTGATCTTTATGAACGCGGCGGAGTGCGAACCCGACAAGCAATTCCGTTTCACCCTGACCCAGAACCTGCTGGATTTCGCCGGCATTCGCCGGGACGTGATGATCGTGGGCAGGGCAGGGCAGGCGGAAATCTGGGACGCGGAGGAGTTCGCCGCCTTTGAAGCCGAGAACCTGACGCCGGAAAAGCTGCTGGCGTCTCTGGAGGCAATCGGACTATGACGGAATTTCATCATATTTCGGTTCTGTTGGAGGAATGTCTGGAGGGGCTTGCCATCAAGCCCGACGGCATCTATGTGGACGGCACCCTGGGCGGTGCCGGCCATTCCCTTCAGATTGCCAGGCGTCTGACAACCGGCCGACTCATCGGTATTGACCGGGATCCCATCGCGCTGAAGGCGGCCGGGGAACGGCTGAAGGAATGCGGGGATCGGGTGGCGCTGGTACACGCCAATTTCTGCGAAATCGGTAGCGTGCTGGACAGCCTCGGCATCCCATCCGTGGACGGTGTCCTGCTGGATCTGGGGGTTTCCTCACCCCAGCTGGACAACGGAGAAAGAGGCTTTTCCTATATGACCGACGCGCCGCTGGATATGCGGATGGACGGCGGCGATACACTGACGGCGCAGACCATTGTGAATACTTGGGATTACGAGGAGCTGCGCCGGATTTTGTATGACTACGGCGAGGAGCGCTACGCGCCCCAGATTGCCGCGGCCATCTGCCGCCGGCGGGAGAGCGCTCCCATCCGCACCACGCTGGAGCTGGTGGACGTGATCCGTTCGGCCATGCCTCCCGCGGCGCTGCGGGAGAAACAGCATCCCGCCAAGCGCAGCTTTCAGGCCATCCGCATCGCCGTCAACGATGAGCTGGGCGCGGTGCGAAAGGTTATGGACGCGGCCATTCCCAGGCTGAACCCCGGCGGAAGAATGGCGGTCATCACCTTCCATTCCCTGGAGGATCGGATCGTGAAAAACGCCATGGCGGACGCGGCCAAAGGCTGCACCTGCCCGCCCAACTTCCCGGTGTGCGTCTGCGGGAAGAAGCCGCAGGTGAAATTGATTACGAGAAAGCCCGTCACCGCGGGCGACGAGGAGCTGGAGCGGAATCCCAGATCCCGCAGTGCCAAGCTGAGGGTCTGCGAGAAGCTCTGAGGCGTTTATCCCATAGGGAGGAGAGACAGATATGGCACGGAAAGCGGAAGTGCGTTACATCAATTCCTATATCGCCGGCACCGCTGCCTGTAAGCCGGAGTATCGGCCCACGCAGCCGATGAAGGAGGCAAAACTCCCCAAGCCCCGCCGGCAGAATAAAATCGTGATCCCGGTGGATCCGGCAGCCACGGCGGGAATCTGCCTTGCGGTGGTTCTGCTGATCCTGATGATCGTGGGAGCGTTCCGGCTGGCGGATGCCCAGCGGCAGGTTTCCGAGATGGAAGCCTATGTTTCCCGCCTGCAGGTACGCAACGAGGAGCTGGACGAAACCTACCGCGCCGGTTTTGACCCGGAGGAGATCCGTCAGATCGCCACGGCCATGGGCATGATCCCCATGGAGCAGGCGCAGCAGATCCATGTCGCCGTCACGGTACCCGAGCCGGAGGCGGAGCCGTCCGCCTGGAGCGCCTTCCTCACATTTCTCACGGGCTTGTTTGCATAACGGCCGTCACCGGCAATAGGATGATACTGTAGCTGCAGCGGGCGGCGGGGGCTCCCCTTGCTGCCCGCTTCCCGGTTACAGTCACATCGAAAGGCCGGTGACCTATGGCAAAGCGAAAAAAGGAATACGAGCGGTTTCGGGCAGACACGGGACAGCATCACAGGATCCTCGCGGTGATGGCACTGCTGGGGATTCTGGCGTTTATCCCGGTGGGGCTTCAGCTCAACAGCCTGATGATACAAAATTACGATTACTATTCCGGTCTTGCTCTGCGCAATCAGACCAGAACCACCTCGGTGACCGCCGATCGGGGAACCATCTACGACCGGAACATGAATATTCTGGCTGCCTCCGTCAGCGTGGAGAACGTCTATCTGGATCCCCACGAACTGAAGCAGTCCAAGGCGGGTATCACGGCGATCTCGGAGACGCTGGGGGAAATCCTGGAGCTGGATCCCGAGTGGATCCGGCAGCAGGCCGGGGATACTTCCATGCGGTACAAGCAGATTGCCGGCAGAATCAGCGAGGAGACCGCCGGGAAGATCCGTTCCTACATCAATGAAAACGGAATCTCCGGCATCCATCTGGAGCCCAATTCCCGCCGGGTGTATCCCTGCGGTACATTGGCGGCGCAGGTCATCGGTTTTACCAATGCCTCCAACACCGGCTCCGAGGGGATTGAGGCGGCCTACAACAGCTATCTGGAGGGCAGCGCCGGAAAAGTCATCACCACCAAGGGCAACAACGAGATGGATATGCCCTATTCCTTTGAGAAATACGTCGCATCCCGGCCGGGCTGCGATGTGATTCTGACGCTGGACACCACCGTTCAGGCCTGCCTCGAAAAGCAGATGGAAGCGGCCATCGCCCGTTACGACGTAAAAAACGGCGCATTCGGCATCGTGATGAACGTGAATACCGGCGAGATTATCGCCATGGCTACGCTGGGCAGCTACGATCCCAACAATTACCTGGAGATCGCGGATCCGGCGGCGCTGGCGGAGACGGAGCGGCTGAAGGAGCGGTACCTGTCTTACCCGGAGGACAGTCAGGCCTACCAGGACGGCAAGACCGCGTATCTGGAAGCCCTGTCCGCCGCCCGGCTGAAACAGTGGCGCAACCGCTGCCTTTCCGACGGCTATGAGCCCGGTTCCACCTTCAAGGTGCTGACCATGGCGGCGGCGCTGGACTGCGGTGCCATCGATCTGAATACCTCCTTCTATTGCAAGGGGGCCGAGCAGATTCCCGGCAGATCCCAGCTCCTGCACTGCTGGCGCTCCGCCGGACACGGCGCCGAGCGGACACCCCAGGCATTGCAGAATTCCTGCAACATCGCCTTTGCCCACATCGCCCTGAAGCTGGGCGGGGAGCGGTTTTACGAATATGTGGAAAAATTCGGGATTCTGGAAAAAACCGGTATCGATTTAGCCGGCGAAAGCAAGGGCGTTTTCTTCAGCAGGGAGCTGGTCACCGATACGGACAAATGGGGAACCGCGTCCCTGACCTCCGGCTCCTTCGGCCAGACCTTCAAGCTGACCCCGCTGCAGCTGGTGCGGGCCATCGCCTCGGTGGTCAACGGCGGGTATCTGATGGAACCATACATCGTATCCGAGGTGGTGGATTCCGACGGGAACACCGTCCTCAGGCAGGAGCCCACGGTGATCCGGCAGGTCATCAGCGCCGAGACTTCCCAAACCATGTGCGGCCTGATCCGCTCCGTTGTGACGGAAGGAACGGCAAAAAATGCCTCCGTTGCCGGATATTCCATAGGCGGAAAGACCGGTACCAGTGAAAAAATAGACATTTTTGATGAGAACGGCCAGCGCGTTCAGGATAAAATCGTATCATTTGTGGGGATTGCGCCAATGGACGATCCGGAGTATATTGTATTGGTGGCTCTGGACACTCCCTCCCGCTCCACGGGGATCTATATTTCCGGCGGCGTCATGGCGGCACCTACGGTGGGCGCCGTGATGGCCGATATTCTGCCCTATCTGGGCGTGGCCCGGAATTACTCCGGGGAGGAAGCGGCAGGCCGGCTGGTGACCATGGGGGATCTGACGGGGCTGACCGCGAAGGAAGCGGAGAAGCTGCTGAAAGAGCAGTCCCTGACCCTGCGAACCGTGGGAACCGGAGAGACCATCACCGGCCAGATCCCGGCGGCGGGAGAGGAGATCTCCGGCGGCAGTCAGGTGCTGGTATATCTGGGCGAGGAGCCGCCCAGGGAGACGGTAACGGTGCCGGATTTCACCGGTATGAACCGGCAGCAGGCCGGCGACACCGCGTCTCAGGCGGGAGTGTATATTCTGGTGGCCGGAAATCCCAACATTTCCCCATCCGTCACGGTGACGGCCCAGAGCGTCCCGCCGGGAGAAACCGTCCCCGCGGGAACCACCATACGGCTGGAATTTGCCGATACAAAAGCTGCCGACTGACCCGGCACAAGGAGGAAACATGAAGCTGAAGGATCTGCTGTCCGGCGTCTCCGTTCTGGAGAGCCACGCGGATTTCAATACGGAGATCACGGGCGTGGCCTATGATTCCCGAAAGGTAGCCAAGGGGAACCTGTTCGTTGCCGTTGCCGGCTTTGCCGCCGACGGCAACCGGTTCATCCCCATGGCTATGGAGAAAGGTGCCGCGGCGGTGGTTACCGCCAAAAAGCCCGAGGGAGATGTCCCCTATGTGCTGGTGGACTCCGACCGGCTGGCACTGGCGCTCATCGGCGGGAATTACTACGGTCATCCGGCCAACACCATGACCATGATCGGCATCACCGGCACCAACGGCAAGACCTCCTCCACGCTGCTGCTGAAGCACGTCCTGGAGTGTGCCCTCGGCGCCAAGGTGGGACTGATCGGCACCATGGAAAACCGGATCGGCGACGAGGTGATCCCCACGGAGCGAACCACCCCGGAGAGCTTTGCGCTGCAGGGACTGTTCGCCCGGATGCGGGACGCCGGCTGCACCCATGTGGTGATGGAGGTATCCTCCCATGCCATCGCGCTGGAGCGGGTAGGCGGTATCCATTTTGATGTGGCCGCCTTTACCAATCTGACGGAGGATCATCTGGACTTCCACAAGACCATGGAAAACTACTGCGACACCAAGGCAAAGCTGTTCTCCCGCTGCAGCAAAGCGGTTCTGAACCGGGATGACGAATGGTTTGACCGGATATACGGGCAGACCCAATGCCCCGTCCTGACCACCTCCGTGGAAAAGGACGCGGATCTTCGGGCGGAACAGCCGGAATATCTGTCGGACGGTGTCCGCTTCACGGCGGCAGCCGGGAAGGAACGGGCTCGGGTAGCCCTGCCGATTCCCGGGGGCTTCACCGTTTACAACGCCCTGACGGTGCTGGGCATTGCCATGCAGCTGGGGATCCCGCTTTCCGCCGCCGCAGAGGCGCTGGCTTCGGCTGAGGGCATCCGGGGCAGGGTGGAGGTGGTGCCCACGCCGGGAAAGCCCTTCACGGTGCTGATCGATTACGCCCACACCCCCGACGGGCTGGAAAATGTGCTGACCTCCGTCCGGGGCTTCTGCCGGGGCAGACTCATTGCCGTGTTCGGCTGCGGCGGCGACCGGGATCCCATGAAGCGGCCCATTATGGGGCGCTTGGGCGTGACCCTGGCGGACAAAGCCGTCATCACCTCCGACAATCCCCGCACCGAGGAGCCCATGGCCATCATCCATGACATTCTGGCGGGTATCACCCCCGGAATGGGCGATTACACGGTAATCGAGGATCGGAGAAAAGCCATCGCTTATGCGATGGATATCGCACAAAAAGAGGATATTATTGTACTGGCGGGAAAAGGCCATGAGACCTATCAGGAAATCCGGGGCGTGAAGTACCATATGGATGAACGGGAAATCGTGGCGGAACATCTGTCAGAAATGAGGGAATGATATGGGAAGGATCACATTGCAGCAGGCTGCCCAATGGTGCGGCGGCCGGATCGACCCGAAATACGCGGAAGTCACCTTTTTCGGAGCCAACAATGACTCCAGAAAGATTCAGCCCGGGCAGCTTTTCGTAGCGCTGAAAGGCGAACGGGATGGTCATGCCTTTATCCCCAAGGCCATGGAAAACGGCGCGGCGGCAGTGCTTTGCAGCCACTGCGAAGGCGATTATCCCGCCATTGTGGTGGAAGATCCTCGGGTGGCCCTGGGGGAAATCGCCCGGGGCGAGCGCCGGCGCATCGGTATGAAGGTGGTGGGCGTCACCGGCTCCGTGGGCAAAAGCACCACCAAGGAAATGATCGCCTGTGTCCTGGACGGCACCTTCCGGGTGGGGAAAACCCCGGTCAATCACAATAACGACATCGGTATGCCCATGGCGGTGCTGGCGCTGCCGGAGGACACCGAGGTGGCGGTACTGGAGATGGGCATGAACCATTTCCGGGAGATTGCCTATCTTGCCTCCATCGCCTTGCCGGATCTGGCGGTGATCGTCAACATCGGCACCATGCACATTGAGCATCTGGGCTCCCGGGAGGGCATCCTGAAGGCAAAGCTGGAGATCCTGGAGGGCATGAAAACCGACGGCCGGGTGATTCTCAACGGTGATGACGCGCTGCTTCGCAATGTCCATAAAAAATCCTCTCTCCATGTTACATACTTCGGCGCTCTGAATCCGGAATGCGACGTCAGAGCCTCGGATATCATGCAGACCCCGGGACAGCTTACCTTCTCCGTCAGCAGCGGCAACCAGAGCTTCCCGGTGGAGCTTGCCCTGGAGGGCGAGCATTATGTGCCGGACGCGCTGGCGGCGATTTCCGTCGGACTGGCACTGGGCGTCAGCCCCGTGAGTATCCGCAAGCGTCTGGCCTCCTTCCGCAATCTGGCCGGAAGGCAGGAAATTCTGGAGGTCAAGGGCTTCCGGATCATCAAGGACTGCTATAATGCCGGCCCGGAATCCATGGCGGCGGCGCTGAATGTGCTGGGCAGCAAGCCCGGACGGCACATCGCGGTGCTGGGTGATATGCTGGAGCTGGGTGTCTGCACCCAGGCGGAGCATTACCGGGTTGGCAGAATCGCGGCGGAAAAAGCCGACATCGTACTGGCCTATGGCCCCAACAGCAGCCGGATCATTAACGGCGCCCTCACCGGCGGCATGCCCAACAGCAGAGCCATTGCCTTTGAGGATCGCGACCGGCTGACGGAGACCCTGAAGCGGCTGGCTAAGCCCGGCGACGTGCTCCTCTTCAAGGGCAGCCACGGGATGCACATGGAGCTGGTTCTGGAGCAGTTCCTGAAGGATGAGACGTAAGCGGAGGAGAGAGATATGACAAAAATCATCGTTACGGGGCTGATCGCCTGTGCCCTCAGCGGCCTGATCGGATTCCTGCTGCTGCCCGTGCTGCGGGCGCTGAAGGCGGGACAGTCCGTCCGGGAAATCGGGCCAACTTGGCACAACTGCAAGGCGGGCACACCGCTGATGGGCGGCCTGATGTTCATTTTCGCGCTGGTGATCTGTCTGCTCATCGCCATCCCCACCATGGAGGAATATTCGGTTTTTTACGTTCTGGCGCTGAGTCTGTGCTTTGGTTTGGTGGGTTTTCTGGATGATTTCTGCAAGGTGAAATTCAAGCGGGATCTGGGTCTGACGGCTCTGCAGAAGATGCTGCTGCAGATGGCCGTTTCCGCCATCTATCTGTATGTTCTGTATCGGAAGGGAATTATGACCAGCGCGCTGCTGATTCCCTTCTTCAATGTGCGCGTTGACATTCATCCGCTGCTGTATATTTTCTTCGCCATGTTTGTCATGGTGGGCTGCGTCAACGCCGTGAACCTGACCGACGGCCTGGACGGCCTGTGCGGCTCGGTCACCGTCCCGGTGATGGTCTTTTTCACCGCCGCGGCGGTTCTGCTGGAAAAGACCGATCTGGCGCTGATGCCTGCCGCGCTGGTGGGCGGCCTGATCGCGTATCTGTTTTACAACTGGCACCCGGCCAAGGTGTTCATGGGCGACACCGGCTCCCTGTTTCTGGGAGGCGCGGTCTGCGGTCTGGCCTTCGCGCTGGATATGCCGCTGATCCTGATTCTGGTCGGATTCGTGTATATCGTGGAGACCCTGTCCGATATCATTCAGGTCACCTATTTCAAGGCGACCCACGGAAAACGGTTCTTCAAAATGGCGCCCATCCATCATCACTTTGAAATGTCCGGCTGGAAGGAGACGAAGATCGTGCTGGTATTCACCGCCGTGTCCGCGCTGATGTGCGTGCTGGCGTGGATCTGGCTGTCCGGCTCCGCTTCCTGCTTTACCATTCTCGACTGAACCGAAAGGAGAACCTTATGGCTGCAGGGAAAGCTCTGTATGCCAAAGAGGACCGCCGGCGGCTTCGTGCCGGCGAAGGTGTGGACATCCCGTTTGCGCTGCTGGTGCTTCTGATGCTGACGGTGGGGCTCATCATGCTCTACAGCGCCAGCTCCGCCCAGAGCGAGTATGACACCGGCTATACCATCTCCACCAAGTACCTGCAGAAGCAGGCCGTCTGCGCGCTGCTGGGACTGGTCTGCATGGTTGTATTCAGCCGGATCCCGGCGGATTTCTGGTACCGGTTCGCCTGGCCTCTCTACGGCATCAGCATCGTCCTGCTGCTGTCGGTGCTGGTGGTGGGGGAGTCCGTCAACGGCGCCAGGCGCTGGATCAACGTGGCGGGCATCCGGTTTCAGCCGTCGGAAATCGCCAAATTCACGCTGATCGTTCTGTTTGCCCGGCTGACCAGAGGCTTCGGCACCGACGCGAAGAAATTCCGCTACGGCGTTCTGGGTTTCGGCGCCGCGCTGCTGGGCATTCTGGTGCCGCTGGCCCTGGAAAAGCACCTGTCGGCCATTATGCTTATGGGCATGGTGGCGGTGGTGATGATGTTCGTCGCCGGCACCCATCCCAAGTGGCTGCTTCTGGGAGCCGCCGCCGCGGCTGCCTTTGTGCTGGTGTATATCACCTTCATGGGCTACGCGGGCGACCGGGTCACCGCATGGCTCCACCCCGAGGAGGATCCCGGGGATACCGGCTATCAGATTCTGCAGTCCCTGTACGCCATCGGTTCCGGGGGGCTGTTCGGACTGGGTTTTGGAAAGTCGAGGCAGAAATATCTGTATCTGCCCTTTCAATACAACGATTATATTTTCGCCGTGGTCTGTGAGGAACTGGGACTGGTAGGCGCGCTGATGATTATCACGCTTTTTGCCGCCCTGATCCTTCGGGGGTATTGGATTGCCCTGAAGGCTTCCGACCGGTTTTCCACGGTGCTGGCCGCCGGGCTCGTGACCCTGATCGCCGTTCAGACCATTCTGAATCTGGGGGTGGTCACCAATCTGCTGCCTTCCACGGGTATCGCCCTGCCGTTTTTCTCCTATGGCGGAACGGCACTGGCGGTGAATCTGGGGGAGATGGGCGTGGTTCTGAGCATTTCCCGACAGCGCGGCCAGCCAAAAAAACAGGAGGTTCCCGTATGAACGTGATATTTACGTGCGGAGGCACCGCCGGGCATATCAATCCCGCCATAGCGGTTGCCAATACACTGAAAGAAAGACACCCGGACTGCAAGATTCTCTTTGTGGGCGCCTCCGGGCATATGGAGGAGAAGCTGGTTCCCCAGGCAGGCTATGAGCTGAAGTGCCTGACGGTGTCCGGCCTCAGCCGGGGGAAGAATCTGGCGGCGCTGAAGAAGAATATCCATGCCGTCCGGTGCGTGACCCGGGCGACGGCGGAATGCAAGGAAATTTTCCGGGAATTCCGGCCCGATGTGGTAGTGGGAACCGGCGGCTACGCCAGTTTCCCGGCGCTTCACGCCGCCCAGATCATGGGCATCCCAACCTGCGTCCACGAGAGCAACGCCGTTCCGGGGCTGACCACCAAAATGGCTGCCGGCAAGGCGGATCGGGTTCTGGTGTGCTTCGGGGAAAGCCGGGAGCACTACCGTCACCCCGAGAAGGTGGAGATCGTGGGTATGCCCGTTCGCCGGGAGTTTATCTACACCGACCGGGCGGAAGCCCGGAAGTCCCTGGGCCTGGGGGAGGAAAAGCTGGTGGTTTCCGCCTTCGGCAGTCAGGGCGCCAAGGTTATGAACGAGGTCATTGCCGATATGATGGCGCTGGAGCAGGCCAACGGCTTCCCCTTCCGCCACATTCACGCCACCGGCAGCTTCGGCAGGGAGTGGATGCCCCAGCGGGTCATGGACAACGGCGTGGATTATGAAAGCTGTCCCGCGCTGGACATTCGGGAGTACATCTACAATATGCCCACCCTGATGGCGGCGGCGGATCTGGTCATCGGACGCTCCGGCTCCGGTACCTGCAATGAAATCGCGGCCTCCGGCGTGCCCTGCATTCTGATTCCTTCGCCCAATGTGACCAACAATCATCAGGAAAAGAACGCCAGAGTTCTGGCGGATCGGGGCGGCGCGGTGCTGATTCCCGAAAAGGAATGCACACCCAAAGCGCTGTACGGGCAGATCATGGAACTGCTGAAGGATGATAAGCGCCGGGATGCCATGCGGGTTGCCCTGCGGCAGGGTGTGATTCTGGACTCCGCGGAGCGGATCTGCGACATTCTGGAGGAGCTGGCCGCCGGCCGGCGCTGACACCCGGGAAAGGGGAAGTACATGGATACGAAACAAAGAAACGGAAGGAGCCCGGCGGCACCCCAAAAGACAGCCAATCCGCCGAAAAAGCGGAAGCAGCCTTCCGCCGGCACCTCCAGGCAGCCGGCGCGGGAGCCTGCCCGAATTACGCCGGATGTGGTATATATGCCGCCCAAGCCCTTCAGCCGGAACCGGCTGATCCTTCACCTGGTCACCGTCACCGCAGTGGTGGTGGCGCTGCTGCTGGGGCTTTCGGTGTTCTTCAAGGTGCGAACCATTGAGATCTCCGGTACGCAGAAGTATTCCGCATGGGATATTGAAACCGCTTCCGGCATCGAAAAGGGCGATCATCTGCTGACCTTCAGCCGGGCGAGGGCATCCGGAAAGATCATTTCCGCTCTGCCGTATGTGAAAAGCGTCCGAATCGGAATAAAACTGCCGGATACGGTAAAAATTGAGATCGTGGAGGTGGAGGTCACCTACGCGGTGAAGGATCAAACCGGCCTGTGGTGGCTCATCAGCTCCGAGGGCAAGGTTGTGGAGCAGGCGCCTGTCGGCGGGGAGGGGGATTACACCCAGATTCTCGGCGTGCAGCTTGCCGCTCCCGCCGTGGGGCAGAACGCCGCGGCCCTTCAGGATCCCCAGCCTGCCACGGACGCCCAAGGGAATCCCGTTCCCGTCACCGTGACCGCAGCAGACCGGCTGAAAACCGCCCTGGATCTGACGGGCTTCCTGGAGCTCAACGGTATCATCGGCAAGGTGGACAGTGTGGACGTCAACGATCTTTCGGACATCCGGCTCTGGTATGAGCGGAAGTATCAGGTGACGCTGGGCGGCACCGACCAGCTTGGCTACAAGATCAGCTGCATGAAGGCCGCCGTGGCGCAGCTTGCTTCCTACGAGGAAGGATTGCTGGATCTGCGGGATCCGGACAACATTCTGTACACCGGAACCGCAGCGGGCTGATTGTTCACAAAATATTTTGCCGAAAATCAGAAAAAAACAAAAATAAGTTATTGACCAAACGGCATTTTCGGGATAGAATATAGGAGTGCCATTGTAATTTCAAGCGGTGTGGACTCCCTGCCGCGAAACGATACATAGGAGGAGAGCATATGTCTGAAATGTTTCAGGAACGCGTTGTGAAAATTAAGGTGATTGGTGTCGGCGGCGCCGGCAACAATGTCATTAACCGTATGATTGACGCAGGTGTGGAAGGCGTGGATTTCATCGTCGTCAACACCGATAAGCAGGATCTGAATAAGTCCACCTGTAAGAATAAGCTCCAGATCGGTGAGAAGCTCACCGGCGGCATGGGAGCGGGCTCCAAGCCCGAGATCGGCAAAAAATCCGCCGAGGAGAGCCGGGCGCAGATCGCCAAGGTTCTGGAGGGCACCGATATGGTGTTCATCACCGCCGGTATGGGCGGCGGCACCGGCACCGGCGCGGCTCCCATTGTGGCGGATCTGGCTCATGAGGCCGGTATCCTCACCGTCGGCGTCGTGACCAAGCCCTTCAAGTTCGAGGGCGCCAACCGGATGCGCCAGGCCGAGGCCGGCATTGCCGAGCTCAGCGGCAAGGTGGATTCCCTCATCATCATCCCCAACGATCGCCTGAAGTACGTCACCGATCAGAAGATCACCTTCGCCAACGCATTCGGCATTGCCGACGACGTGCTGAAGCAGGCCGTGACCTCCATCTCCGAACTGGTGGGCTACTCCGAGCGGGTCATCATCAACCTGGACTTCGCCGACGTGTCCGCCGTCATGAAGGACGCCGGCCGGGCGCACATGGGCGTCGGCACCGCCTCCGGCCGTGAGAAGGCCGAGCAGGCCGCCCTTGCCGCCATCAACAGCCCCCTGTTGGAGACCTCCATCAACGGTGCTACCGGCGTGCTGGTCAACGTGACAGGTTCCTCCGAGCTGACGCTGGACGACGTGGAGACCGCCGCCGGCATTGTGCAGGAGAACGCCAACCCCGACGCCAACATCATCTTCGGCGCTACCTCCAGCGACGATTTCGAGGACGAGATGCGGGTCACCGTCATCGCCACCGGATTCGAGCAGAAGCCCACAGCGGATTCCGACAAGCCCGAGTCCGCCGCTCCCGCCCCGGAGGCGCCCAAGAACAACATCAGCGACATCGACGAGATCTTCAATATCTTCAAGCATTGAGGAATCTGCTGAACATCCCGGGCTTTGCCCGGGATGTTTTTCGAGGAATGACTTATGGATGCTTATCACAGCTTGGCCGTCAGCTATGACCGGCTGACAAATGATGTGGACTATGCCGGAGTTGTTCACTTCTACCGCAGAATCCTGGAGCGGGAGGGACTGAAGCCCAGAACCGCCGTGGATCTTGCCTGCGGTACCGGCTCCGTGTCGGTTCTGCTGGCCCGGGAAGGGCTGCGGGTCACCGGCGTGGATCTGTCGGAGGAAATGCTGACGGTGGCCTGGCAGAAGGCACAGAATCTCCCCAATCCGCCGATGTTCGTGCGGCAGAAGCTGCAGGAGCTGCAGCTTCCCAGAGGCGTGGATCTGGCGGTCTGTGCGCTGGACAGTCTGGATTACATTCTGGATCCCGCGGACTGCGCCGAAGCCATCCGGCGGGTTTATCGGGCGCTGAATCCCGGCGGCATCTTCATCTTCGACGTTAACACCCCCGAAAAGCTCCGGGGCATGGATGGACAGGTATTTCTGGATGAGGATGACGACGTCTACTGCGTCTGGCGGGGAGAATTCGACGAAAAAACCAACATCTGCTCCTACGGTATGGATCTGTTCCAGCGGCAGGGAGAGGTATGGCTGCGCAGCTTCGAGGAGCACCGGGAGTACGCATACACCCGGCAGCAGCTTCAGACCTATCTGAAGCAGGCGGGCTTTACCCGCATCCGGGTCTACGGCGACCGGCATTTGTCCGAACCAACGCCCCGGGATCAGCGGATATATTTCAGCGCGAGAAAGGGTACGATCAAATGAAGGATTATCTGGTCAGAGGCATGAGTCTGGACGGTTTCGTGAAGGCTGTGGCTATCCGCTCCACGGAAATGGTGCGGCGGGCGGCCGGAATCCACGGCACCTCCCCCAATGCAACGGCGGCGTTGGGACGGGCACTGACTGCCTGCTCCATGATGGGCAATTCCCAGAAGGTGGAGGGTGGCTCCATGACCCTGCAGATCCGGGGCGGCGGCCCCATCGGTACCATCACCTGCGTGTCCGATGCCGAGGGCAATGTCCGGGGCTGTGTAACGGAGCCCAGGGTACCGCTGGCGGAAAAGTATCCCGGCAAGCTGGACGTGGGTGCCACGGTGGGAACCGACGGAACCCTGACGGTGATCCGGGATCTGCAGATGAAGGAACCCTATATCGGCACCACAAAGCTGGTCTCCGGTGAGATCGGCGACGATGTCACCGCTTATTTCGCCCACAGTGAGCAGACCCCCACGGCCTGCGGCCTGGGCGTCCTGGTGGATCGGGATCAGAGCGTTCGGGTGGCCGGCGGGTACCTGCTGCAGCTTCTTCCCGGTGCCCCGGATGAGGTCATTGATACGCTGGAAAAAGGCATTCAGAAGGCCGGCGCCGTGACCGCCATGCTGGATGCCGGCCTGACGCCGGAGGATATCCTGGGGCAGGTCTGCGGTGAGCTCGGAGTGACGTTTCTGGAGACCGCCGAGGTCGGCTACAAGTGCTACTGCTCCCGGGAGCGGGTCACGCGGGCCCTGATCAGTCTGGGTCGGGAGGAACTGACCGAGATCCGGCAGGAGGGAAAAACCTTCCCTGTGGAGTGCCAGTTCTGCGATAAAACCTACGCTTTTACCCCGGAGGATATTGCGGCGCTCCTGGAAAAAATCTGATTGGGAAAAGAACCATTGACAAAACCGGGAAGCTGTACTAAAATGAACGGACAGTAATGCCTAAAAAACATTTTGGAGGGAATCCTGTATGTACGAAAAACTGGTTGCCTTTGCTGCGAAGCAGTTGGAGCTGGATCCGGAGGAGATCACTCCCGACAGCACCTTTGAGAGCCTGGGAATCGATTCTCTGGATATCGTGGAAATGATTATGGATCTGGAGTCCGAACTGGGCGTTGAGCTGGATCTGGAGGATCAGAAGATCACCACCTTCCGGGAACTGTCCGATTTCATCGATTCCAAGGTCAACTGATTTCAATCGAATAGCCTTGTTGCGGCAGACCGGCTTGTAACAAGGTCGCACTAGTCGGGGAGATAGCGGTGCCCTGTAACCCGCAATCCGCTACAGCGGGGACGAACTCCCACACCCGGGCTTGTTTTGAGTACCGTCCGGACCGCGTAAGTGGTGTTGAAGGACCGGTCTTGCGCAACGGAATCCCGTGAACCATGTCAGGTGGGGAACCAAGCAGCATTAAGCGGATCCTTCCGTGTGCCGCGAGGTTGCCGTTCCCGAGCCGGCTGCGCCGTCACCGGGTATTCATCAGGCTCAAATGTGGGTGTGCGATCTTGTTATGAGCCGGTCATTCCGCTTTTGTAATGCCATATGGGAGGTGACGTCAGTGTATCAGGCTTTATATCGAAAATACCGCCCCCAGACCTTCGACGACGTGTCGGGCCAGCTTGCGGTAACCCAGACCCTCAAAACCCAGCTTATCACCGGGAAAATGAGCCACGCGTACCTTTTCACCGGCTCCCGCGGCACCGGAAAGACAAGCTGCGCCAAAATTCTGGCCAAGGCGGTCAACTGCCTGAACCCACGGGACGGCAACCCCTGCAACTGCTGTGAAGCCTGCCGCAGTATCGATTCCGGCGCCTGCATGGATGTGCTGGAGATCGACGCCGCCTCCAACAACGGCGTGGACAATGTCCGGGATCTGCGGGACGACGCCGTCTACACGCCCTCTCAGGTGAAAATGCGGGTGTATATCATCGATGAGGTGCATATGCTCTCCATCTCCGCCTTCAATGCTCTGCTGAAGATCATCGAGGAGCCGCCGGAGCATCTGTTGTTCATCCTGGCCACCACGGAGCTGCACAAGGTGCCCGCCACCATCCTGTCCCGCTGCCAGAGATTTGCCTTCCGCAGGCTTTCTCAGGAGGACATCGCCGCAAGGCTTCAGTATGTAGCCTATCAGGAAAACATCGACCTGGACGATTCCGCTGCCCGTGTGCTGGCGCGGATGGCCGACGGCGGTATGCGTGACGGCCTGAGCCTGCTGGATCAGTGCGCTTCGGCCACTGTCGGCGAACTTACCGCCGAAAAGGTGTACACCTGCCTCGGCATTGCCGGGGAACGCAGATGCGGGGAGCTGATGGGCTATATCGCCGCCCACGACACCCGCAAGGCCTTGGGACTGTTCAACAGCCTCTACGCCGAGGGCAAGGATCTGGCGGCGCTGCTGGATGAAATGGCCTGCCTGACCCGGGATCTGCTGATTCTGAAAACCGCACCCGACGCGGGCATTGCCATGCTTTCCGGCGTGGTATCCGATTCCGAGACCGCCAAGCTGGCGAAAGCCTTCTCCGGCGGCGAGCTGACCCACATGATGGAGCGTCTGGAGGAAACCATGGCCGCCTTCACCCGCAGCGACAGCCGCCGGCTGGACGCGGAGCTTTGCATTATCACCCTCTGCCAGCCGGAGCTGCGGCTGGATGCCGCCGGCCTCAACGCCCGGCTGACCCGGCTGGAGGAGCAGATCAAAAGCGGCAGCTTTTCCGCTTTCCCAGCCAAGCCCGGGCCGGAGCCAGCACAGCAGGAGGACGATGACCGGCCGCCCTTGCCCGATGACGCGGATGCGCCTCCCGCCTCCGCGGAGGAGGAAACGGCTTCCGAGGAAGCGCCTATGGGCTTCTGGACGGATCTGGTGGGCTCCATTCGTCAGGAACTTCTACCGCCCACTTCCGGCTTCTTTGTTGCCACCCCCAACGCCCCCGTACAAGGCGTTCTCCGGGGCAGTCAGGTGGTTCTGAAATGCGCCAACGCCTTTACGCTGGAAATGGTCAACAAACCGGAGATCCTGGCTCTGACCGCCAGAAAGGCCTCCGCTCTGCTGGGCAGACCCGTCACTGCCGCAGCCGTGGATCAGACCGCCGCACCCGAGGGAAATCCCCGGATGGAAAAGCTGATGCGCTTCGGCAGGGAACACAGTGATATCGTAAAAATTAAAGAATAAGGAGATATACAATGGCTAAGAATAATTTCCGGGGAATGCCCGGCGGAATGAATCAGGCTGCTATGATGAAGCAGGCCCAGAAGATGCAGCAGGAGCTGCTGCGGATGCAGGAGGAGCAGGAGAACAAGACCTACACCGCCGCGTCCGGCGGCGGTATGGTGTCTGCCTCCGTCAACGGCAAGCATGAGCTGGTAAGCCTGGAGATCAAGCCCGACGCGGTGGATCCCGATGATGTGGAAATGCTTCAGGATATGGTCATCGCCGCGGTCAACGAGGCCATGCGTGCCGCCGATGCCGACGCTGCCAGCAATATGTCCCGGCTCACCGGCGGCCTGAATCTGGGCGGCCTGTTCTGAGGAGGCGCCATGCAGTATTTTCCCGCTGCCCTGCAGGAGCTGGCGGATCAGTTCGCGAGACTGCCCGGCATCGGCGGCAAGACCGCCCAGCGTCTGGCGTTTCATGTGCTGAGTCTGCCTCCTGAGGAGGCTCAGAGTTTTGCCGATGCCATTGTGGCGGCAAAGAAAACCGTCCATACCTGCCCTGTGTGCCAGAATCTGACGGATCGGGAGATCTGCCCCATCTGCGACGATGATCTCCGGGACAAAAGCACCATCTGCGTGGTGGCGGAGCCCAGAGACGTCATCGCCATGGAGCGCAGCCGGGAGTATAACGGTGTGTACCATGTGCTTCACGGTGTCATCTCTCCGCTGAACCATGTGACCCAGGAGGATATCCGGATCAAGGAGCTTCTGCAGCGGGTAGCCTCCGGAGAGGTTCGGGAGGTCATCATGGCCACCAATCCCGATACCGAGGGCGAAGCCACCGCCATGTATATTTCCCGGCTCCTGCGGCCCATGGAGGTCAGGGTGACGCGGTTGGCCTACGGCGTGCCGGTGGGCAGCCAGTTGGAGTACGCCGACGAGGTCACGCTCTCCCGGGCGCTGGAAGGCAGACAGGAAATGTAATTAGAAAAATCTACCGCCCGGGATTTACATCCCGGGCGGTTGTGTGTTATAATAAAAAAAATCGGCGAATTTGGACACGGCCGAAGGAAAGTCCCGAAAGAAGGAACACAACCATGAATTACGCAACCATCAAAAACTGCGATATCGCCAACGGCCCCGGCGTTCGGGTCAGCCTCTTTGTTTCCGGCTGCACCCACCATTGCCCCGGCTGCTTCAATGAGGTGGCATGGGATTTTGATTACGGTGAGCCGTTCACCCAGGAGACCATTGACCGGATTCTGAAGATGCTGGAACCGCCCCACATCCGGGGCCTGACGCTGCTGGGCGGCGAGCCCTTCGAGCCTCAGAATCAGCCGGCGGTGCTGGAGCTGCTGCGGCAGGTGAAGGCCAAGCTCCCGGGAAAAAGCATCTGGGCCTTCTCCGGTTATCTGTTTGACCGGGATATCCTTTCGGGCCGCCTGGGGCCCTGGGAGATTACCTGGGAATACTTAAGCTATCTGGACGTCCTGGTGGACGGCCCCTTTGTGGAGGCGAAGAAGAATCTTTCCCTTCGGTTCCGGGGCTCGGAAAACCAGCGTCTCATCGACGTTCCCGCGTCGCTGAAATCGGGACAGATCGTCCTGTGGAGTGACTGGCAGGGACAGGGAAAGGGACTGCGGAAATGAGCGTGATACATGTTAAAAAATTGAATCCCCGGGCGATCCTGCCCACCTACGGCTCCGCCGAGGCTGCCGGCGCGGATCTGTACGCTTGTCTGGATGCGCCGGTGACTGTGGAGCCTGGCGAGACGGTCTGGATCCCCACCGGTATCGCCCTGGAGGTTCCCAAGGGCTGCGCCGGTCTGGTCTATGCCCGCAGCGGTCTTGGCACCAAGCGGGGCCTGGCGCCGGCCAACAAGGTTGGCGTGGTGGACAGCGACTACCGGGGCGAGATCCGGGTGGTGCTGCTGAACCACGGAAAAACGCCGCAGACCATCGAGCCCGGCGAACGGGTGGCTCAGTTTCTGATTACCCCGGTACTGACGCCGGAGTATGTCGAGGCGGAGGAGCTGACGGACACCGGACGGGGAACCGGCGGCTTCGGTTCGACGGGGAAGTAAAAGTCCTGTTCCCCCGAAAAAGGGAATTTTATGTAAGTTTGCCAATATACAACCGTCGGTTTTTCCCCTATAATGGAAATGACCTGCGGGTGACTAAAGAAACACGGGAGTAAGCTATGGTTATTGTAAGTGCCATTATCAAGCTGCTGGGCGGTCTGGCCATGTTCCTCTACGGCATTGAGGTCATGGGTGACGGCCTGAAAAACAGCTCGGGTGCCGCCCTGAAACGGGTTCTGGAGAAGGTCACGGGGAATGTGATCGTCGGCGTGCTGACCGGCGCCATGGTCACCGCCGTAATTCAAAGCTCCACCGCTACCATTGTGCTGACGGTGGCTCTGATCGGTGCCGGCGTGCTGAATCTGAAGCAGGCCACCTCCATTGTTATGGGCGCCAACATCGGCACCACGATTACCGCTCAGATCATCCGCCTTTCCTCCATTGACGCCGGCGGCAACTGGCTGCTGACGCTGTTCAACACCGAAACGCTGGCTCCCGTGGCGCTGGTGGTGGGTATTGTGCTGATGATGTTCATCAAGACTAAGACGGCCAAGACCATCGGCGATATTTTCATCGGCTTCGGAGTGCTGTTCATCGGACTGGATCTGATGACCGGCGGCGTAAAACCGCTGATCGGCACCGATGCCTTCGTGGCGTTCCTGAGCATTCTGGAGAATCCGCTGCTGGGCATCTTGGTGGGTCTGGTGCTGACCGTCATCGTCCAGAGCTCTTCCGCTACGGTGGGTATGCTTCAGACGGTCGCCGCCGTGCCCGGCTCGGGACTGACCTTTGCCATGGCTTATCCCGTAATCATGGGCATTAACCTCGGCACCTGTGTTACCACGGCCATGGTCTGCTCCATCGGCTCCGGCAAGGACGCCAAGCGTACCGGCGTGGTGCATATCCTGTTCAACGCCATTGGTACGGTGCTGTTCATGGTTGTGATGACCGTTCTGCAGAGCAACAATCTGCTGGGCGCCGGCAGCTGGACACAGATGAGCGTCAGCAGCGGCACCATCGCCAATTTCCAGACGGTATTCAATCTGGCCACCGCCGTGGTGCTGCTGCCCTTTGCCGGTTTGCTGGTGAAACTGTCACTGCGGATCGTCATAGACGACAAGCCTCAGGAAAACCGCCATCCTCAGCTCCACACGCTGGACGACAAGCTGTATATTTCTCCCACCGTGGCCGTTGCCGAGGCTACCAAGGCCGTGGCGGCCATGGGTATGATCGCCAGGGAAAACTTTGCCAGAGGCGGCAGACAGCTTTTCCGCTATGATGAGGCGGAGGTGAAGCTGGTGGATGCCGATGAGGAATGCCTGGATCAGTTCGCCGACGAGGCCGACCGTTTCCTGATCGGTCTGAGCAAGAATGTGGAGACGGAAAGCGACGACCGCCAGCTGGACATGCTGATGCAGACGGTGCCGAATTTCGAGCGTGTGGGTGACTATGCCACCAATCTGGTGGAGCTCTCCGAAAAGCTCCGGGAGGAGAAGTCCGATTTCTCCGAGAATGCCAAGAAGGAGCTGGAGCTGATCTTTGCCGCCGTCGACGAGATCCTCGGCATTACCGTGGATGCCTTCGGCACCGACGACAACGAGAAAGCCAAGTCCATCGAGCCTTTGGAGGAGACCATCGACGATATGGTCATGATCCTGAAGGATCGCCACACCAAGCGCCTGAAAAGCGGTGCCTGTTCCGTAAGTTCCGGCCTGGTGTTTATGGAGACCCTGACCTATCTGGAGCGTGCCTCCGACCAGTGTTCCTCCATTGCCGTCATGATGCTGGCGCGGAACAATGAAAGCATCCTGCAGAATCACTACGATTATCTGCGGGAGCTGCACGCCGGAAAAGAGGCCGACTACCGCCAGGAGAGTGAACGCCGCCGCCGTCAGTATATCGATCCTTTGAAGGAAATTGTATAAAAAATTGCAGCCCCCTGCCGTCAGGCAGGGGGTTTTGACCATATTTCACAAGGATTATGCATTAACTTCGGAAATGCACTTGCATTTTTTGTACAGATAGCATATAATGCAGGAAGATACTTGGGTAAGGGAAGGATTTGATGAACATGATCCCCTATGAACGGATGAATGATGCCGAGCTGCGGCAGGAATACCGGAAGGTCAGCCAGACCTATGAAAGCTGGAAAGCCAAGGGACTGAAGCTGAACATGGCCAGAGGCAAGCCCTCCAAATTGCAGCTTGATCTGGTCAGCGATATGCTCACGGTGCTGGCGGAGCCGGAGGACTGTATGGTGGACGGCACCGATGCCAGAAATTACGGCGAGCTTCAGGGACTGCGCTGCGCCCGGGAGTACTGGGCGGATGTTCTGGGCTGCCGGTGGGAGGAAACCTTCGTCGGCGGAACCTCCAGCCTGACGCTGATGTATGACCTGATTTCCAAAGCCTATACCCATGGCCTGATGACCAGCCCGCGGCCCTGGTGCCGGGAGGAACGGGTCAGATTCCTTTGTCCAAGCCCCGGTTACGACCGGCATTTCCGCATCACCCAGTCCTTCGGCGCGGAGCTGATTACCGTCCCCATGACGGAAAGCGGCCCGGATATGGACATGGTGGAGGAATTGGTGAAGGATCCCTGCGTCAAGGGTATCTGGTGCGTGCCGAAATTTTCCAACCCGGAGGGCATTACTTACTCCGAAGAAACGGTGAAGCGCTTCGCGAATCTGAAGCCCGCCGCCCCGGATTTTGCCATTATGTGGGACAACGCCTACTGCATTCACGAATTTGAGGGAGATTTCCAACCCTTCCCGGATATCATTTCCCTCTGCGCCCAGGCGGGCAGACCCCATATGGTCTATGAATTCGCTTCCACTTCCAAGATCACCTTCCCCGGCGGCGGCATTTCCGTGCTGGCTGCCTCCCGGGAGAACATTGACTATCTGACAAAGCTCGTCAGCGTTCAGATGATCTCCTTTGACAAGCTGAATCAGCTCCGCCATGTGCGCTACCTGAAGGATAAGCAGCACACACTGGCACTGATGAAGCGCCACGCCGTTATTATGGCCCCCAAATTCCGGACGGTTCTGGAGGTGCTGGAGCGGGAAATCGCGCCCCTGGGCTTCGCCCGGTGGAACCGCCCCACCGGAGGCTACTTCGTCAGCCTGAACACCATGCCGGGCACCGCCAAGCGGGCCTTGGCTCTGTGTGCCGGGGCGGGGGTGACCATGACCGAGGCCGGCGCCACCTATCCCTACGGCATCGACCCCGAGGACAGCAACATCCGCATCGCCCCCAGCCTTCCCCCGGTGGAGGAGCTGGAGGAGGCCATGCAGGTCTTTGCCGTGTGCCTGAAAATGGCGGCGCTGGAAAAGTGCATGAATCCGTAGACAGCAAGCAGACGCCCAAACGCGTCTGCTTTCCTGTTTTGGATCTTTACTTTTTTGCGGAAATCCTGTAAAATTGGGGACAAGGAGGGATATGTATGCCTACACCCAAAGAATTGTACTATGAAAAGCGGGGTCGGATTTTGGTAAAAAATCTGAAAAACCGTCATTTTGATGCCTGCTACTGCGCCACCAGGGAGGAAGCGCTGGCGAAAGCCCTGGAATGGATCCCCGAGGGAGCCAGCGTGGGCTGGGGCGGCGCCCTGTCCGCTCAGCAGATCGGCCTGATGGACGCGGTGAACGCGGGCCCCTACCATGCCATCGATCGGGATCGCTGCAAGACCCCGGAGGAGAAGGCTCAGGCGGCCAGGGACAGCCTGTTTGCCGACGTGTTTCTCACCGGCGCCAACGGCCTGAGTCTGGATGGCCAGATGGTGAACATCGACGGCACCGGCAACCGGCTGGCCGCCATCGCCTACGGCCCCAGGACGGTGCTGGTCATTGCCGGCATGAACAAGGTGGAGGACACGCTGGAGTCCGCAATCAACCGGGCCCGCAGAGTGGCCGCTCCGTTGAACCAGCAGCGCTTCGGACTGGAGAATCCCTGCACCGTGACCGGCGTCTGCGCGGACTGCAAAAGTGAGACCTGCATCTGCAATCAGATCCTGATTACCCGGCACTGCCGCCCGGCTGGACGGATCCGGTTTGTCCTGGTGGGAGAGGAGCTGGGCTTCTGATGGGAATCAAAAATACGGCCGCTTCGGAGGAAACCCGGGAATGGAAAAACTGAAAGCGCTCCTTCGGCAGTATCGGGAAGCCATCCTGTATCTGGTATTCGGCGTGCTGACCACGGCGGTGAACTATCTGATCTATCTGCCATGCCTCAACTGGTTCCATATGCCCGCCAGCGTCAGCAATGCCGTGGCATGGGTAGTGGCGGTGGCCTTCGCGTTTCTGACCAATAAACCCTTCGTATTCCAGAGCCACGACTGGTCTGCCAAGGCGGTGTGGCCCGAACTGGTGAAATTCGCGGGCTGCCGTGTCGGTTCCGGCCTGCTGGAGACGGCCATCCTCTTCG
Source organism: Bacillota bacterium (assembly GCA_029007925.1). Lineage (GTDB taxonomy): Bacteria > Bacillota > Clostridia > Oscillospirales > Oscillospiraceae > Faecousia. The sequence continues at coordinate 33,530 of JAQXIT010000065.1, forward strand.
TGACGGTGGACTGCTTAAGCTGGAACGGTAACTGGATGAAGGTGATTACCAGCGTTTTGGTGGTCATTCTAAATTATATCGGAAGCAAATTGCTGGTTTTCCGAAAAAACTGAAAAATCCCGGCTGCAGCCGGGATTTTTCAGTTTCCGTAGGTTTCCTTCAAATACAATATGGCCTGACGGTAGCCGTCCAGCCCCTGCCCCTGGATGGTTTTTTCGCAGTACATTCCGGGATAGGAGATCTGCCGGAAGGCTTCCCGGGCGCTCACCTGGGAAATGTGAACCTCCACCGCGGGGATGGACACCGCCTTCAGGGCGTCCAGGATGGCCACGGACGTGTGGGTGTATGCGGCGGGGTTGATGACGATACCGTCGATTTTGCCGTAGCTTTCCTGAATCTTATCCACAATGGCGCCTTCGTGGTTGGACTGGAACTGTTCGATCTCCAGATTTTCCGCCCGGGCGGTTTGCTCCAGAAGCGACAGCAGGTCGGCGAAGGTGTTTTTGCCGTAGATGCCCGGTTCCCGGATGCCCAGCATATTAATGTTAGGGCCGTTGATGACCAGAATTCTCATGAGTTACCCTCCAAAATCCCCAGAATGGTCGCGGCTGCCGCTTCGGCGGTACCGTTGTTGTCAATAGAGAAGTCAGCGAACCGATGGTACATGGGCCTGCGCCGCCGGTACATTTCGTTCAGATCCGCCGCCTGCGACAGGGGACGCCCATCGGTGGGCAGCTTATCCGGCGACCGTTCCAGACAGAAAACGGTACCGTTGCGATGGAGCAGGGAATAGTTGCGCTCCCGGGTGACGCAGCCGCCGCCGGTGGCCAGAATGAGGCCGGACTGTTTGCCCAGCTCCGCCAGAACCTCGGTTTCCAGCGCCCGGAAACCTTCCTCGCCATCGGAGGCGAAGATCTCCGGAATGCTCCGACCGGCTTTTTTCGTTAAAATGGCGTCGGCATCTGCCAATTTCCTGCCGGTCTTTTCCGCCAAAATGGCGCCGATGGTGGATTTGCCGCTGCCCGGCATGCCGATGAGGACGATATTCTCCATCCGGTTTTTCAGCTCCCGATGGATGGCGGGGATCACATCGTCGGGAATCGCCCTGCCGGTGAACCATTCGGCGCTTTCCTTGGCCTGGGCCACCAGCATCAGCAGACCGTTGACCGCGGGCAGCCCACGGCATTCAGCGTGCATCAGCAGCTCCGTCCGGGCGGGGTTGTAGATGAGATCCAGTACGCCCTCCAGCTTGGGAAAGCCGTCCAGACTCAGCGGCGCGGCGTCCACCAGGGGGAACATCCCCACCGGTGTGGCGTTGACCAGAATAGCTGCATCGGCGTGGAGGTGCAGATTGCCGTAGTGATTCTCCCCGGAACGGGAGATCACCACCACTTGGGCGCCCCGTTCCTGCAGCACTGCCGCGGCGGTATTGGAAGCGCCGCCGCTGCCCAGAACCAGCGCCTTCTTCCCGGCGACGGAAAGACCGCTTGCGTCCAGCATGGCGGAAAAACCAAAGAAATCCGTATTGTGCCCCATCAGAGAGCCGTCCGGCCGGCGCACGATGGTATTCACGGCGCCCAGCATCCGGGCCCGGGACGACAGCTCTGCGCAGAAGGGAATGACGGCCTTCTTGTAGGGGACGGTGACATTCAGACCGGAAAAATCCCCATGCTTCAGAAAGTCCTCCAGCGCTTCCGGCTCCTTCTCAAACAGTTCGTAGGAGTAGTCCCCGAGGTGGGCGTGGATCTGGGGGGAGTAGCTGTGTCCCAGCTTCCGACCAAGCAAGCCGCACTTCATTACACAACCTCGCAGTAGCTGCCCAGATACTTGAATTCCTCACATAAATCGTCCAATTCGCACATGAGTTGTACGAATTCCTCGGAGTAAATGGAGGTATCCAGATCGAAATAGAACATGAACTCAAAATCCCGGTCGGGCAGGGGACGGGACTCCAGTTTGGTCACGTTGATACCCAGCACATAGAGCCGGGCGAGAACCTTGTACAGGGAACCGGGGCGGTGGGGCAGGATCATCATGATGCTGGTCTTGTCGGCACCGGGGTAGATTTCCAGGTTCTTGCTGATGCAGATGAACCGGGTGTGGTTGTTGCCCTTGTCCTGTACGGCGGCCACCAGGCACTTCAGCCCATAGATCTCGGCGCAGCTTCTGCTGCTGAGGGCGGCTACGTCGGTTCTGCCGGAGCGGGACACCATTTCCGACGCCACGGCGGTGTTTTCCACGGGGATGACCTGAACGCCCCTGAGACCGCTCAGGAATTCACCGCACTGGCTGATGGCCTGCTCGTGGGAGTAGATCTCCCGGATTCCTTCCAGCGTCGCTCCGGGCAGCGCCAGCAGATTGTGATCCACCTTCAGCCGGAAGGAGCGGACGATGGAGAAATTATGGCGGATCATCAGATCGTAGACCTTTTTCACCGAGCCCGCCGTGGAATTTTCGATGGGCAGGATGCCATAGCGGCACAGACCCTTGTCGATGGCGGTGAAAATGCCGTCGAAATTCTTGAAATACATGATGAAGGGGCTTTTGAAGATCTTCTCGCAGGCAATCTGGGAGTAGGCGCCCTCCACACCCTGACAGGCAACCATGGGGCTCTGGGGGAACAGCTTGGGAGTGGACTCAATAGCCTGGGTGATCCGGGAGTAAAGCGGCGACACGGTGCTGCTGCATTTGCTCTGATAGCTGCGGCTCAGCTCAAAGAGCATGGAGTACAGCACACGGGTGTAGTTGGCCATCTCGGGACCGGACTTTTCCGCCACGTCCGCCAGCTTTTCCCGCTCCCGGGCGGGGACGAAAATGGGAAGATTCTGTTCCCGCTTGCACTGGGCAATCCGGGAAGCTACCTCCATCCGCTGGCCGAAAAGCCGAACCAGCTCGTCGTCAATTTGATCGATTTCATCACGAAGCTCGGTGATATCCATGTTTATTTCCTCCTTGCGGTCTGGGTGCTGCCCAAAATCATGTCAAATACGGCGATGGCTGCCGCCGCTTCCACCACGGGAACGGCGCGGGGAACGATGCAGGGATCGTGGCGACCTTTCACCACCAGCTCCGTGTCTTCCATCCGGCTCAGGGATACGCTCCGCTGGGGCTTACGAATGGAGGGCGTTGGCTTGACGGTTACCCGGAAGATCACCGGCGTACCCGTGGTGATACCGCCTAAGATACCGCCGCAACGGTTGCTCAGCAGCTTAATCTGGCCGGCCTCGACGGTATAGCCGTCGTTGCTTTCGCTGCCGTGAGCGGCCGCGCAGCCGGTTCCAAGGCCAAAGTCCAAGCCTTTGACCGCCGGAATGCCGTAGATGATCTGAGCAATCCGGCTCTCCACGCCGCCGAACATGGGTTCGCCCAGTCCGGCGGGAAGCCCGGTGACGGCGCACTCAATCTCGCCGCCCACGCTGTCACCCTCGGCTCTCGCCGCGGCGATGACCGCCTTCATTTCTTCCCCGGCCTCCGGGGTCAGCACCGGAAAATCGTTGGAAACCCGTTCCAGCTCCGGGCACATGGGGGCGAAGCGGGGCGCGGAGGCGGAACCTATCCGGGTGATGTGGGCGCCGACCCGGATGCCCATCTCCTCCAGCCATTGCCTGCACAGACCGCCGGCGACGCACAGCGGCGCCGTCAGCCGTCCGGAGAAGTGACCGCCGCCGGCGGCGTCCTGAAAGCCGCCGTATTTGATCTGGGCGGTGTAGTCGGCGTGGCCGGGTCGGGGGCAGTCCTTCAGATCGGAATAGTCGCCGGAGCGGGTGTTGGTGTTGGGGATAACGGCGGCAATGGGAGCGCCGCAGGTGAAGCCCTCCAGCACACCGGAGAGAAATTCCGGCCGATCCGCTTCCTTGCGGGGAGTAGACCAGTCGTTTTGCCCCGGAGCCCGGCGGTTCAGGAAGGCCTGCAGCTTGTCAAAATCCACTGCAAGTCCCGCCGGTACTCCGTCCAGCGTCATGCCGACGGCGGCGCCGTGGGACTGCCCAAAAATGGACAATTTCAAATTTTCACCGTAGGTACTGCTCATAGTTACCTCCTAAACGCCGGTATTCTTCCCAGAATCTGGGGTAGGATTTGCTTACACATTCCGCGCCCCGGACGGTTACGGGCGCTTCGCATACCGTGGCGGCAACGGCGGCGGCCATGGCGATGCGGTGATCGTTCTTGGCGTCCACGATGCCGCCGGTGAAGCCGGTGCCGGAAACCGTCATGGTGTTTTCGTCTGCTTGCGCTTTCCCGCCCAGCGCGGTCAGCATGGCAATTACAGAGCTGACCCGGTCGGATTCCTTCAGCCGCAGCCGCCGGATGTCCGTAAATACGGCGCCCCGGCAGGCGCCGGCGGCCACGGCCAGAACCGGCACCAGATCGGGAATGTCCGCCGCACAGATGGTGGGCGTTCCGGAGGTCAGCAGGGGCAGAAGCGCCGCGGCGGCCCGATCGCCCTGAGGGGAATCCGGCGACAGGCCGGTGACGGTGACATCACTGCCCAGCGCCTTTGCCGTGAGAAAGAAAGCGGCGTTGCTCCAGTCGCCCTCTACAGTGATCTCCCCCGGAGAGCGGAAACGCTGTCCGCCCAGGCGCTTTGCGTCCACGCCGAACAACGCCATGGCTTTTTCGGTCATATCGATATAGGGCCGGGATTCGATTTTCCCGGTGATGGTCAGGTGGCTGTTTCCTTCCAATAGCGAAAGCGCCAGCAAAAGCCCGGTGATAAACTGGCTGGAAACGCCGCCGTCGATGGTGTAATCTCCCGGCTGCAGCTTGCCCTGACAGCGAACGGTATCTTCCGTGGGGCGGGTCAGGCGGCAGCCCATCCGCTCCATTTCCTCCCAGAGCGGGGAAAGGGGACGCCGGGGCAGCCGGCCTTCCATCCGAAAGACGGCGTCCACTCCCAACGCACCGGCAACGGGCAGCAGAAAGCGCAGGGTGGAGCCGCTTTCGCCGCAGGGAAGTAGGGCGGTATCCGGAATGCGGGATGCGGGCGTGACCAGATAGCCTGTCTCCGTCCGCCGGATCCCGGCTCCCAGAGCCCGCAAACACCCGGCGGTGGCATCCATATCCGCGTTGGTATCGGCACAGCGCAGAACCGTGGCGCCGTCGGCAAAGGCGGCGCAGATCAGCAGCCGGTGGGCCTGAGACTTGGAGGGAATCGCCGGGACGCTGCCGCGGAGCTTCCCGGGCTGAATGGTAACATCCATATCAAAGACCTGCTTCCAGAAAGGATTCCAGTTCCGCGACAGGAGTGGGCTTCCGTTCACACAGACCGATCCGACGGGGAACCACCAGATTCAGGGTGCCGCCGGAACGTTTTTTGTCGGACAATGCGGAAGAAAACAGTGCCTGGGCGTCGTATTCGGTGCTGACGGGCAGACCGAAGGCCCGGAGCAGCGCCTCAATCCGTGCCCGGCTCTCCGGCTGGCAGATGCCGAAGCGCTCCGCTGCCCGGCTGACAATGGCCATGCCGATGGCCACCGCCTTCCCGTGGGAGACGGTGAAACCGCTCTGGGCTTCCACACCGTGTCCCACCGTATGCCCCAGATTCAGCATCTGCCGGGCACCGGTGTCGAACTCGTCCTCCATGACCACGTTCCGTTTCAGCTCCACGCATCGGGCGATGACACGCTCCCGGTCGAAGGAAAGACCCGCTTCTTCCAGATGGGCAAACAGCCCGGGATCGTACAGCACGCCGTATTTGATGACCTCGGCGCAGCCGTCCCGGAAAATGTCCTCCGGCAGCGTCATGAGGGTATCCGTGTCGCACAGAACCAACGCGGGCTGATAAAAGGCACCGGCCAGGTTTTTGCCGGCCTCCAGATCGATGGCGGTTTTTCCGCCCACGGAGGAGTCCACCGCTGCCAGCAGCGTGGTGGGCACCTGAATGTAGGCAACTCCCCGCAGGAAGGTGGCTGCCGCGAAGCCGGCCATATCCCCAACCACGCCGCCGCCCAGCGCTACCACGCAGTCGGAGCGGGTTACATGGCTCCGGGCCAGAAAATTCAGAATCGAAAGGTAGGTATCCCCGTTTTTGCTGGCCTCTCCGGCGGGAAAGACGAAGGAAACCACCCGGAAACCGGCTCTCTCCAGAGAGGATACCGCAGCTTCCCCGTACAGAGGCCACACATGGGTGTCGCTGATGACGGCAGCGGTGCCTGCTTTGCACAGTTTTCCGACCTCCTCACCCAGCCGGGGGAGAAGTCCCGGCCCGATGAGAACGGAGTATTTCCGGGAAGCGGAAACGTTTATGATTTTCATCCGTCCACTTCCTCCTTTCGTCTGCGTCCCTCGTCCAGGAGGGCGGTCAGTGTATCCATGTCATGCTCCTCCAGAGCCTTCCGGTAGGCCTGCAGGCTCCGGAGACAGGTATCCAGCTCGAAGAGCATGTTCTCCCGGTTGTCCATGCACAGCTCCGCCCACATCCGGGGATTGAGCCATGCCACCCGGGTCAGATCCTTATAGCTGCCGGCGGAGAAGCCTTTATGGCTCCTGGCCGTGGGGGACTTGATATAGGCGTTGCTCAGCACATGGGGCATCTGGGAGGTGAAGGCGATGAGCCGATCGTGCTCCTGAGCGGTGCAAACGGAGAAGGAACCAAACCGGCAGGGCGCCAGCGCCTCCTTCACCCGCTCCAGAAGCTGCATATCATCGAATCGGGGCGGTACCAGCACCATGGGAGCACCCTGAAACAGATTGGATCGGCTGTACTTGAAGCCAGAGAAATGAGAACCCGCCATGGGATGGCCGCCTACGAAGGTAAAGCCGTATTCGTCTGCCAGCGGGAAGCACCGGCGGCAGATTTCCTCCTTGATGCCGCACAGGTCCATGACAAGGGCATCCGGGGATATTCGGGAAGCGTTCCGCTCCAGCCAGGAGGCGGAGCCGTCGGGGTAGATTGCCAGCAGGATCAGAGAGCATCGGGGTAGGGTTTCTTCGTTCAGAACGCCCCGGACGGAGCCGTCCAGCATGGCAAAGGACAGAATACTACCGTCGGTATCCCAGGCGAAAACCCCGTGACCGGCTTTGGAGAAGGCCCGTGCCATGGAGCCGCCGATCAGGCCGAGACCCAGAATGCCCACATTCATTGCATGGCCTCCCGGATTTTCCGCAGCCGGCGGTTCAGCTCGTCGAACTGGGGCGGCGTCAGAGACTGGGCACCGTCGCACAGGGCGCAGGCAGGGTTGTTGTGAACCTCCACCATGATGCCGTCGGCACCGGCCGCGGCAGCAGCGGCAGCCATGGGCGGCACCAGCTTTGCCTTTCCGGTGGCATGGCTGGGATCCACGATGACCGGCAGATGACTCAGCTCATGCAGCACCGGAACCGCGGACAGATCCAGCGTGTTGCGGGTGCAGGTCTCGAAGGAGCGGATGCCCCGCTCGCAGAGAATCACGTTTTCGTTGCCTTCGCTCATGATATATTCGGCGCTCATCAGCAGCTCCTGAAGGGTATTGGCAAGGCCACGCTTCAGCAGAATGGGCTTTTTGGTCTTGCCCAGCTCCTGCAGCAGATCAAAATTCTGCATATTCCGGGCGCCTACCTGAATGATGTCCACATCCGCAAAAAGATCCAGGGCCCGGATATTCATGATCTCTGTGATGATGGGCAGACCCGTTGCCTTTTTGGCCTCCAGCAGCAGGCGGATGCCTTCGTCTTTGAGGCCCTGAAAGGCGTAGGGGGAGGTGCGGGGCTTGAAAGCGCCGCCCCGGAGGATGTCGGCACCGGACTCTTTCACCGCTTTGGCCACCTCGAGGATCTGCTCCTCGGTCTCGATGGAACAGGGGCCGGCGATGACGGCAAAATACCCGCCGCCGATCTTCACGTTCCCCGCCTGCACGATGGTGTCGTTGGGATGGAACTTCCGGTTGGCCTGCTTGAAGGGCTCGGAGACCCGCTTGACGGTCTCCACGATTTCCAGACTGCTCAGCAGCTCCATATCCACCCGGCTGGTGTCGCCGATCAGGCCGAGAACGGTGACCTCCTGACCTTCGGACACATGAACGTCCAGATTCATGCTGCGCAGCCAGGCAATCAGATGCTCGGTCTGCTGCGGTGTGGTGCCATGCTTCAAAACTGCGATCATAATCTTACATCTCCCAAAAAAATACGCCGCACGGGAGCGATTCCTGTGCGGCGATGGTAAATACGAGTGGATTCCTGATGAATGCAGCACAAATCGCTATTACTTTTTGTCGGTAAAAAAGTAATAGTAATAAAAGGAAAACCGCATGGCGGATGTGCTGCTCATAAGGTGCCTCCCAATTCAATAACTGGCGCTATTATACTACGGCAGGGACAAGAATGCAAGGGCAATTTCCAAAAAAGAAGAGGAAAAACCAATTTCGGAGAGAAAACCGGCTCAGGCGGATTTTGCCAGCAGCATGGAAACCACCACACTGGAGACCAGAACGCAGTACCGGCTGTCCCTGTGAATGTCGGAGGGGCGGTTTGCGTACTCCTGATGGTAGACGCGGATGGCTTCCATAACGCCGCCGCCAACTGCGTGAGTCAGGCACCTGCGGTGCTTCAGATAGGACAGGAAGAATGCCTGCAGCTCCTTTTCGTAGCTTCTGTGAGCCGGCAGGGCGCCGGAGAATTCCTCGTTGTGGGCGTAGGTGAAGGCGTCCACGGTGTAGTGGATCAGCTTTCCCATGGTGTAGTAGTCCGCCAGCAGCAGCTTATTCCGTTTTTCAAGACGGTTGGCGATCCGGGTCATATAGCGCTGGGCGTTGCCCCAGTTGTGACCCCGCATCCATTGGCTGCGGATGGAACCCTTCAGATAGGTGGAGGGATTCTTGTCCGGTTCGGTGCAGCCTAGCAAAAAGGCTTGTATGTAGCGCCGCGGCGCGTCGGGCAGATAGTAAGCTGCCAGATATTCGCCCAACCGGCGGTGACTTTTGGCTTTCGTTGGAATCACACTCCTTCCTGCCGAAATGGCTGATGCAGTCAATTATAACACAAAATCCGAAAAATGGAACCGGTATTTTCTGCCGTGGACAAAAAAAGATCGCCCGTCGGTGGACGGGCGATCTGTCAGATCAGACGACTGTGAAGGCTTGGGTGGTGACAAGCGCACCGCTGAAATAGATCTCCACGGTATAGCTGCCGGGGTTCTGGGGTGTGGAGGGAAGATCCAGCTCGGTGGCGTAGGTGCCGTTGTGACGGGACCACATGGCCGACCAGCTCCGTTCCCGGCCGTTGTAGACCCCAACGGGCTTGCCGTTGGCATCCCGGATGACGAACAGTGTGGGAACGCTGTCGTCGGACTGAGCGGGCGCCTTGCTCAGCAGAATCACGAAGGAAGCCTTTTCTCCCGGGGCAAATTTCGTGGTGAAATCCGTCTCGTACAGACGATACCATTGCCAATCGGCATTGCCGGGTGTGCGGCACATCCGGGCGGTGAAATCCCCGGCGGCGACACCGTAGCCGCTGAAAGCGGGCGCCTCCGGCGCGTCGTACTCCTTGGTGCCGCCCAGGACGGTGATATCTCCGGGCAGATCGAAGGAGATGGAATAGTGGGCACCGGGAATCAGGGGAGAAATGGTGCAGGTATTGGCGTCGCTGGGAACCACATACTTTTCACCGCCGTCGATGGTGTAGAACAGACGCCAGCCGCTTTCGGGAGCGGTGCCTTCGTAGTTCCAGGTGACCACCAGAGAGCCGGGGGTGGAGTCGTCCAGCAGCAGCTCCTTGAAGGTGACGGAATTGGCGGAGATGACGGCACGCTCACAGACGGTCATGCCCTCAGCCTTCACCTCCACGGTGTAGCCCTGTGCGGGATCCAGATCCGAAATGGCAGCCGCGGTATCGGTGACGGTAACGGTGGTGTCGAATTCGCCGTTGTTGTAGCAGCGAACCGTCCAGTTTTCAACGGAGGAACCCTCGGGAGCCTCCCAGGATACCAGCAGCTCTCCGTTCCGGAAGCCCTGAATGGCCAGATTCCGGGGCAGGATGACCTTGGAGGCGGTGTATTCCAGCGTTTGGGTGCCAACCACATAGAAGTCAGCCTCCGGAACCAGCGTAAAGGTGTACTTGCTGCCCACTTCCAAGCCGCTGATGTTGGCCATATGGCCCGTGCAGTTCTCCGTTTTCTCTTCCACACCGGGAGCGCTGTACTTCACCTTCCAGGTGGTGTTGTCGGGACCCTGTACCGAGAAATTCAGGATGACGGAGCCGTCCTGATCGCCGGTAACGGCGGTGAAGCTGACAATATTGGTCTGCGACGCGGTGGTATAGGATTCGGATACGGTACCGATCAGCCGGTGGAATCCGGAGATCTCCAC
>JAQXIT010000066.1 GCA_029007925.1 Bacillota bacterium
CACCATCACGCTGGCCATGGCGTCGGCGGCGGGACGGGTCATCGGCGTGGAGGTCATCCCCCAGGCCGTGGAGGACGCCCGGGAGAACGCCCGGCGCAACGGCATCGAAAACGCGGAATTTTTCTGCGGTGATGCCGGCCAGGCGGCGCTGGAATTGGAGAAAAAGGGCGTAAAGGCGGATGTGGCCGTGGTGGATCCCCCCCGGAAGGGCCTGAACGCCGACACCATCGAGGCCCTGGCCCGGATGGCGCCCCGGCGGATCGTCTACGTCTCCTGCGACCCGGCCACCCTGGCCCGGGACGTGGCGGCGCTGAAAGAGCGGGGCTACCGCCTCCAATCCGCCACCGCCGCCGACCTCTTCCCCCGCTGCGCCCATGTGGAGACGGTGGTGTTGATGTCTCGGGTTGGGGCGTAGCGACAAAGCGTATGTCAGAAAATGAGAGCCGGAGGGGAGCGGCGAATGGACGCCATCTTATACGATTGCGGCCTGCCGCTGGAGCTTCCGGGCTTTCTCGCGCGGCTGCGGAACGTTTGAAAGAAACCCAATCATCCGAAAAACAGAAAAACTGCGGGAAGTACCGGGACTGCCGGCGCTTCCCGCAGTATTTTTCGCGGAATCAAAGAATCAGATCGCAGGTTTCGGGAATTTGGAAGCCCTGAAAATACCGCTGCTCCATGGGAATCCACTCCTCAAAGAAACTGCGGTGGAGCCGTGCCGGGCGCCGCAGGATCCGCTGCCGCTGAACCTCCGGCGGGACGGTCAGGAACACCCTCAGGTCATAGGGCGAGCCAAAATAGGGATGGAGGCTGTAGACGCCCTCCACGATGTTCAGTGCCCTGGGAGTCACCGGCACCGGCGCTGCCAGCCGGAAGCTGCCGCAGTCGAAGGGGCGGTAGGCGAAGGTCATCCCCGCCGTCAGCGGCAGCAGAACCTCCTCCCGAAACCGCTCGTAATCCACGTTCCCGCCGGTCTCGGCGAACCGCTCCGGGCTTCGCTGCTCCGGACGGAGGAAAAAGTCGTCCATGTGGAACACATTGCAGTCATAGCGCGCCGCCAGACGGGCAGCCAGGGTAGTTTTGCCGGCGGCGCAGCAGCCGTCGATGGCCACGATGACCCGGCGATCACCGGTTATCAGTTGGTCGAGCCGCTCCTTCAGCGGCTCCGGGATGCCGTCCATTGGATGTCCTCCTCTTTCAGTTCATGGTGCCCTCGGCCCGGCGGAACAGGTCGCCGATCCGATCCCGGAGGGCAATGCCCTCGGGGGTGTCGGCGGTGCCTTCGGCTTCGATCCACGCCGCCGAGGCGGCCTGAGCCTGCTTCAGGGTCTCCAGATCCATGCTCAGGTTCGCCACCCGGAAGGCGGGCAGGCCGGACTGCCGGGAGCCGAAGAAATCTCCGGGGCCCCGGAGCTTCAGATCCTCCTCGGCGATGCGGAAGCCGTCGGTGGTTTTGCACAGCGCCTTCAGCCGGCTCAGGGTCTCCGGGTTCCGGTTCTGGGAGGTGAGGATGCAGTAGCTTTTGCTGCCGCCCCGGCCCACCCGCCCCCGGAGCTGGTGGAGCTGGGACAGGCCGAACCGGTCGGCGTCCTCAATGACCATCAGCGTGGCGTTGGGCACGTCTACGCCCACCTCCACCACGGTGGTGGCCACCAGCACATCGGCCTCGCCCCGGGCGAAGGCGGCCATGACGGCCTCCTTTTCCGCGCCCTTCATCTGGCCGTGGATCAGGGCAATCCGCAGATCCGGGAACACGGTCTGTTCCAGCGTCTGAGCCCAGACCGTGGCGGCCTTCATGCCCAGCGCCTCGCTTTCCTCCACCGCCGGACACACCACGAAGCACTGGTGACCCTCCGCCACCTGCTTGCGGATGAATGCGTTGATCCGGGGGCGGTAGGATTCGTTTACCAGGAAGGTGTCCACCGGTTCCCGCCCGGGAGGCAGCTCGTTGAGGACGGACACCTCCAGATCTCCGTACATCAGCAGCGCCAGCGTCCGGGGGATGGGGGTGGCGGACATAACCAGCAGGTGGGGATCGCTGCCCTTGGCGGACAGCCGGGAGCGCTGGGCGACGCCGAAGCGGTGCTGCTCGTCGGTGACGACCAGTCCCAGATCCCGGAACACCGTGGCCTCCGACAGCAGGGCATGGGTGCCCACCACCATATCCGCCTCTCCGGCGGCGATGGCCTCCCGGATCTCCCGTTTTCGCTTGGGGGTCAGGGAGCCGGTGAGCAGCACCGTGCGGATTCCCAGCGGCTCAAAAAGCCGGGAGAAGGAGCGGTAGTGCTGCTCCGCCAGAATTTCCGTAGGCGCCATCATGGCCGCCTGACGGTGATTGAGAATCGCGCAGTAGGCCGCGGCGGCGGCCACCATGGTCTTGCCGCTGCCCACATCCCCCTGCACCAGCCGGTTCATGGGAGCGCCGCTGCCCAGATCCGCCAGAATCTCGTCAATGGCCCGCTGCTGGGCACCGGTGAGGGTGAAGGGCAGGGAGGCGTAGAAGGGGCCCAGATCCCGGTTTTCCCAGGGCTCCGTCCTTTTCTCCGCCCGGGATGAGCGCATCAGCGCCAATCCCGCGGAGAAGATGAAAAATTCCTCGAAAATCAGCCGTTTTTTCGCCAGCTCCGCCTCGGCCATGGACTGGGGCTCATGGATGGCGCGGTACGCCCGATCGGCGCCGGGGATACCGTAGGCCAGCCGAACCGATTCCGGCAGAATCTCCGCCGGGGGATCGCACAGCGCCAGCGCCTGCCGCACCGCCCGCAGCATGGCGGCGTTGGACAGTCCGGCGGTGAGGGGATACAGCGGCAGAATCCGCCGGGTGGTCACCGGCTGGGAATCCGGCAGCTCGAAAACGGGGTTGGTCATGCCGTAGCCGGCGTAATCCCCGGAAACGGTGCCGTAGAACACATATTCCTGCCCGTAGCGGAGCTGTTCGGCGGCATAGGGGCTGTTGAAGAAGGTCAGCGTCAGCCGCCCGGTGGCGTCCGCCACCTGCACCCGGGTCAGATCCAGCCCCTTGCGGATGTGGGCGGTGCGGGGCGTGTTCATCACCGTGGCCCGGAAGCAGGCGGGGACGTCGGCCTCCAGCGCGGCGATATCCACCAGCCGGGTGCGATCCTCGTAGCCCCGGGGGAAATGGCAGATCAGATCCCGGAGGGTGAAAATATTCAGTTGGGCGAACTGCCTGGCTCTGGCGGTGCCAATGCCTTTCAGTACGGTGATGGGATCGGATAATTTTGCCATGGCATTTCCTCCCGGAAATGAAAAAACTCCCTCCAAGCACTGCTCGGAAGGAGATATTTTCAGAGAAATCAGGCCAGCTTGTTCAGCTTCAGGGTCATGCTGCTCTTCTTCCGGGCAGCGTTGTTCTTGTGCAGAAGACCCTTGGTCGCGGCATGATCGACAGCCTTGACGGCAACTGCGTAAGCGGCTTCGGCGGCAGCCTTGTCGCCGCCGGCAACGGCAGCGTCGAACTTCTTCAGATTGGTCTTGAGTTCGGACTTGTCGGCCTTGTTCTTCTCATAAGCGATCTTGGAGCGAATGACATCCTTCTTGGAGGACTTGATATTGGGCATGGTTACACCTCCTGTTCCCAAAAGTTATTCAGGCAAGTATGAATTATAACGCCTATTTCCCATAAAATCAATCCCTTTTTTGAAATTTTTTCGGAATGCTCCGGGTTTTTTTCCAAACCGCAGGGAAAAAGCCCCCAAAAACGGCACCGGAAGGATTTGCTTCCGGTGCCGCGGGATTATTTGGCGTATTCCACCGCTTTGGTTTCGCGGATGACGTTGACCTTGATCTGACCGGGGTATTCCAGCTCGGACTCGATCTTCTTGGCGATGTCCCGGGCCAGGAGGATCATATTGTCCTCGTTGACCACCTCGGGCTTGACCATGATGCGAACCTCCCGGCCGGCCTGGATGGCGTAGGCCTTGTCCACGCCGGGGTAGGAACCGGTGAGCTCCTCCAGCTTCTGCAGCCGGCGGATATAGTTCTCCACGTTCTCCCGGCGGGCGCCCGGACGGGCGGCGGAGACGGCGTCGGCGGCCTGCACCAGCACGGCGATGATGGTTTTGGGCTCCACGTCGCCGTGGTGCGCCTCGATGGCGTTGATGACCACGGGATTCTCCTTGTACTTCCGGGCCAGATCCGCGCCCAGCTGCACATGGCTGCCCTCCACCTCATGGTCGATGGATTTGCCCAGATCGTGGAGCAGGCCGGCACGCTTGGCCAGCGCCACATCCACGCCCAGCTCGGAGGCCATGAGGCCGGCGATGTGGGCAACCTCCATGGAGTGGTTCAGCACGTTCTGCCCATAGGAGGTGCGGTACTTCTGGCGTCCCAGAATCTTAATCAGCTCCGGATTCAGGTTGTGCACGCCGGTTTCGTAGCAGGCGCGCTCGCCCTCCTCCCGGATGGTGCGATCCACTTCCTTGCGGGCCTTCTCCACCATGTCCTCGATGCGGGTGGGATGGATCCGGCCGTCGGCGATGAGTTTTTCCAGCGCCAGACGGGCGATCTCCCGGCGGACGGGGTCGAAGCTGGAGACGGTGATGGCTTCGGGGGTATCGTCGATGATGAGATCCACACCGGTGATGGTCTCCAGGGTGCGGATGTTCCGGCCCTCCCGGCCGATGATGCGTCCCTTCATCTCGTCGTTGGGCAGGGGGACAACGGAAACGGTGGTTTCCGCGGCGTGGTCGGCGGCGCAGCGCTGGATGGCGATGGCAATGATCTCCCGGGCCCGGTCGTCGGCCGCCTCCTTCATCTGCGCTTCGACTTCCTTGATCTTCATGGCGGAGTCGTGGCGAACCTCGTCCTCCACGGTCTGCAGCAGGAACTGCTTGGCCTGCTCCTGGGTCAGACCGGAGATGCTCTCCAATGTGGACAGCTGCTGCTGGCGGATCCGGTCGGCCTCCGCCTGGGTTTCGGCCACGGCAGCCAGCTTTTTGGCCAGCTCCTCTTCCTTGCGTTCAAAATTCTCGGTTTTCTTGTCGAGAGAGGCTTCCTTCTGCTCCAGACGGCGCTCCTGCTTGCTCAGATCCGCCCGGCGCTCTTTGACTTCCTTTTCGTACTCCGTGCGCGATTTATGGATCTCGTCCTTGGCCTCCAGGAGCATTTCCTTCTTGCGGCTTTCTCCGCTGCGGATGGCTTCGTTGATGAGGCGGGTGGCTTCCGCTTCGGCGGAGCCGATCTCCCGCTCGGCTACCCGCTTACGGTAGACCACGCCGATGAAAAAGCCAATCAGAAGTCCTGCCGCTAAAGCGCCAACGGCGATCAGTGTGATTTCTAACGGTCCCATAATGTGTCAAACGCACCTCCTTTACTAAAATAGCGTAAGCGAAAGGGGGAGGCGCAATGGGCCCCTTGGTGTAAAATTTGCAGTTTCAACCGCCGCAACGGCGGAATAATACAAATACCAACGCCATGAGGCGCAAATACGCATAGCCCCGGCTTAAGCCGGTTATCCATGAAACGCCGTCCGGAGACATCCCCGGTCAGCGCACACTATACCGAAGTTATTTTACCCGCAAAGACACGGCTTGTCAAGCATATTTATGGAAAATCGTCCGGCCGGCCGCCGGTAAAAAAAGACTGGACAGCCCCGGGGGATTCTGCTATAATAAAAGAATCATCAGGAAAGGGAGTTGGTTTCCCATGAAATGTCCCTTCTGCGGAGATCAGGACAGCAAAGTGGTGGATTCCCGCCGCTCCGAGGACGGCTGCAGCATCCGCCGCCGCCGGGAGTGTATGGCCTGTCAGCGCCGGTTCACCACCTACGAGGTGGTGGAGAGTCTGCCCATCATCGTGGTCAAGCGGGACGGTACCCGCCAGAGCTTCGACCGCAACAAGATCCTCAACTCCATGGTTCGCGCCTTCGATAAGCGGAAGGTGGAAATCGCCGAGCTGGAGCGCATCACCTCCGAGATCGAGCAGTCCATCCAGAACACCCTGGAGCGGGAGGTCAGCACCGACAAGATCGGCGAGATGGTCATGGAGCGCATCAAGCCGCTGGACGAGGTGGCCTATATCCGCTTCGCCTCCGTTTACCGCCGTTTTCAGGATGTGGGCAGCTTTGTCCACGAAATCAATCAGTTTCTGGAGAAAAAATAAGGAGTAGATCATGAATCTGAATTCCTTGATGGCCATATTCTCGGATTTTGATCTGGCCGCCTTCCTGCCCGAGCTGAACACGCTGCTGGGCTGGGTGGAGACGCTTCTGCGTCTGGCGGTGATGGCCGGGCCCCTGCTTCTGCTGCTGTTCGGGCTGATCTACCTGCTGAAGCCCCCGGCGGAGGCCAACTACGCCCTGGGCTACCGGTTCTGGTGGAGCATGGCCAGTCTGGACGCCTGGCGGTTCACCCACCGGCTGGCGGGGTACGTCTGGTCGGGACTGGGTCTGCTGCTCACCGTCATCATGGCGCTGATCTGCAACGGCTTCCGCCGGATGGATCCCATGACCATGGTCTGGGCGGCGGCGAAGTGCCTGGGCTGGGAGCTGGCGCTGACGCTGATCGCCTGCCTTGCCATCGATATCACCGTGGTGGCCGTATTCGACCGCAGCGGCTTCCGGAGAAACGAGAACGGGTAACGAAACCGCCCTTCGGGGCGGTTTTTTGTCAGGCAGCGCCGCCCGAGATGCGCGGAGAGTGGAGATTTCCTGTCATTGCGGGGAGGCCCCCTGGGGGTCGACGTGGCAATCTCATCGGAAATCTTACCGTAGGATTTCAATGAGATTCCCACTTCTCGCAAGCTCCCTCGGAATGGCAGACTTTTCCGCCCCGTGTATCCCGGAAAGCCTTACCTAAAAAAGTATTGACTTTCCGGAAGGTTTGTGCTATTTTAATCATACTCTTGAGGGAGTAGCAAAGGCGCGAAAGCGTGTAGCGAATCAACATTACGGCTCTTTCGGCCTGGTTCGCTTTCATTTGCGAGACTCATGTGTCCGCTGCGGCTGTGCACGGCTCCCTCACTTTCCGACGGATCCGCCAGGCTGTGCAGCTTGGGCGGATTTTTTGTTTGTCCCCGTATCAAAGCGGCAGGTACTGCCGCCATAAGGAAAGGAACCTGATTATGCTTGTACCCGTACTGTTGTTCATTCTCGGCCTCATTCTGCTCATCAAGGGCGGCGACTGGTTCGTGGACGGCGCCACCGGCATCGCCCACCGGTTCCATGTGCCGGAAATCATCATCGGCGCCACGGTGGTGTCCATCGGCACCACGCTGCCGGAGGTCATGGTCTCCGCCACCGGCGCGCTGAACGGTCAGGGCGCCATGGCCTACGGCAATGCCATCGGCTCCATCATCTGCAACACCGCCCTCATTGCCGCCATCACCATCGCCGTCCGTCCCGGGCCGGTGGATTCCAAGGCGCTGAAGATGCCCGTGCTGTTCTTCTTCGTCTCCGCCGCGCTGTATGCCGTGGCCGCTTACCTGCTGGGCGAATTCCCCCGGTGGCTGGGCGTGGCCATGCTGGTGATCTTCGCGGTGTATATGGTCATCACCGTCCGGCAGGGCTTCCGCAATCCCGTGGAGAGCGCGGTTCGGGAATCCGAGCCGGAGCCGGAGAAAAAGCAGAGCTCTCTGGCCGGCGAGATCCTGCTGCTGGTGCTGGGCGCGGCGGTTATCGCCGTAGGCGCCAATCTGCTGGTGGATAACGGCACCATCATCGCCCAGAAGATGGGCGTTCCCGAGTCCGTTATCGCCCTGACCTTTGTGGCGCTGGGCACCAGCCTGCCCGAGCTGGTGACGGCCATCACCTCCCTGGTCAAGGGGCACGGCTCCCTGTCTCTGGGCAACGTCATCGGCGCCAACATCTTCAATCTGGTGCTGGTGTCCGGCGTGTCCGTGACCTTGTCTCCCTTCGCGGTGCCGGAGGGCAACCGGATCTTCGGCATCAACTCCTCGCTGGTGCTGGACATCCCGCTGATGATCGGCGTCATGGCGCTGATGACGCTGCCGGCTCTGCTGGGGGGAAAGCTGCGGCGCTGGCAGGGCATCGTGCTGCTGGGTGTCTACGCCGCCTTCTGCGCCGTGCAGTTCTGCCTGTAATCGGGGGAAATCCCCAAATTTCCACAAATTTTGCCGTCGGGAATTGACAAAATCCCCTCATGCTGATATACTGAAACAAAGGAAATTTAACCCACTTTGAGTGGAGAAAGGAAGATTCCCATGGGCAAATTTGTTATTCGCACCGTTCCCTCCGGCGTCAAGTTCGACCTGAAGGCCACCAACGGCCAGGTCATCGCCACCTCCGAGGTCTACACCACCGAGGCTGCCTGCCGCAACGGCATCGAGAGCGTCCGCAAGAACGCCGCCGTCGCCAAGCTGGAGAACCAGACCGAGGAAGGCTACGAGACCGTCACCAACCCCAAGTTCGAAATGTATCAGGACAAGGCCGGCGAGTATCGCTTTCGCCTGAAGGCCCGCAACGGCGAGATCATCGCCACCTCCGAGGGCTACACCACCAAGGCTGCCTGCCTCAACGGCATTGAGAGCGTCACCAAGAACGCCCCCGAGGCTGAGGTCGTGGAGCAGGACTGAGCATGGATATCAAAGCGAAGGTTGAGGAGATCGTCAGCCGCCTGCGGTCCGACAAGAGCCTGATGGCCCGCTTTCAGAGCGAGCCGGTGAAGGCTGTCGAGGAGCTGCTGGGCTGCGACCTGCCCGACGATCAGATCTCCGGCATCGTGGACGCCGTCAAGGCCAAGCTGGGTGCCGATAAGCTCAGCGGAGTTCTGGGCGGCCTGTTCGGCCGGTAATTTCACAGGAAAAGGAGCGGGCAACCGCTCCTTTTGCCGTTTCTCAGGCGGAAGAAAGGTGGGGCTTTCTCCGGGGATTTGTGCAGATTCACGGGCGAATCCGCCGGAAAGGGACGGAAACTGTCTTTTCGCCGGGTTGACTATTTCCGGTTTATCATGGTATAATGAAGCCGTAACTGAACAGCGGTCTCTGTGACTGACGGATCAGTGGAGCACCACGTGGAGCAGAGATTCACCGCGAGCCGACCGTCTGGGCGCATGTTATCCCGGAGGGGATACGTGCGCCCTTTTTCGTTTTGATTGGAGGTTTTTACCGTGAAAAAAGTCGCCATCATCATGGGCAGCGACAGCGACCTGCCTGTCGTCCGGAAAGCCGCGGATACGCTGGCTTCCTTCGGTGTCCCCTTCGAAATGCGGATTCTCTCCGCCCATCGCACCCCCGGCGAAGCCCGGGATTTTGCCCGGAACGCCCGGAGCGGCGGTTTCGGCGCCATTATTGCCGCCGCGGGCATGGCTGCCCATCTGGCCGGCGCCGTGGCCGCCAACACCACCCTGCCGGTCATCGGCATTCCCATGAAATCCACAGCGTTTTCCAACGGCATTGATGCCCTGCTGTCAACCGTCCAGATGCCCTCCGGGATCCCCGTGGCGACCGTGGCGGTGGACGGGGCCGTCAATGCCGCTTTGCTTGCCGTCCAGATTCTGGCGGTGGAGGATTCCGCGCTGGCCGAAAAGCTGGAGGCCAAGCGGGAAGCCGACGCCCGGAAGGTGCTGGAAAAAGACGCCGCGCTGCGGAACGCGTAAGCGAGGGAGGACGGTATGGGCGGATTTTTCGGCACCGTTTCCCGCAGAAACTGCGTTGCGGACGTCTTTTTCGGCACGGATTACCATTCCCATCTCGGCACCCGCCGGGGCGGCCTGACTTTCTATGATCCGGTTTCCGGCTTCCAGCGCCAGATCCACAGCATCGAAAACACCCCTTTCCGCACCAAATTTGAGAACGATCTTCCCAAATTCAGCGGAAACGCCGGCATCGGCTGCATTTCCGACACGGATCCTCAGCCTCTGCTGGTGCGCTCCCATCTGGGGCTGTTCGCCATCGCCACGGTGGGCATCATCAACAACGCCGAGACGTTGGTGGAAAGCACCTTTTCCGGTCCCGGCCATCAGTTCATGGCCATGTCCTCCGGCAAGGTCAACACCACCGAGCTCACCGCCGCCCTCATCAACCGGAAGGAGGATCTGGTGGAGGGCATCCGCTATGCCCAGAGCGTCATCGACGGCTCCTGCACCATCCTGCTGCTGACCGCCGACGGCATCATCGCCGCCCGGGATCGTCTGGGGCGGCTTCCGGTGCTGGTGGGGCAGAACGAGGACGGCTGCTGCGTGTCCTTTGAATCCTTTGCCTACCGCAAGCTGGGCTACCGGGATCTGCTGGAGCTGGGCCCCGGCGAGATCGTGAAGGTCACCGCCGACGGCGTGACCCAGCTTTCGCCTCCCGGCGACAAAATGAAAATCTGCGCCTTCCTGTGGACGTACTACGGCTATCCCAACTCCAGCTACGAGGGCAAAAACGTGGAGGTCATGCGCTGCCGCAACGGCGAGATCATGGCCCGCAGGGAAGCCGAGGAGGGGACGCTGCCCGATGTGGACTATGTGGCCGGCGTGCCGGATTCCGGCGTGCCCCACGCCATCGGCTACGCCAACGAGAGCCATAAGCCCTTCGCCCGCCCCTTCGTGAAATATACCCCCACCTGGGCCCGCTCCTTCATGCCCTCCAATCAGGAAATGCGCAATCTGGTGGCGGAGATGAAGCAGATCCCGGTGCCGGAGCTGATTCAGGACAAGAAGCTGCTGTTCGTGGACGATTCCATCGTCCGGGGCACCCAGCTCCGGGAGACCGTGGATTTCCTCTACAGCAGCGGCGCCAAAGAGGTGCATATGCGCTCCGCCTGCCCGCCCATTCTCTACGGCTGCAAGTACCTGAATTTCTCCCGGAGCAATTCCGAAATGGAGCTGCTGGCCAGGCGGATCATTCAGGAGCTGGAGGGCGACGAGGGGCAGAAGCACGCCGCGGAATACGCCGACGGCTCCACCTGCCGGGGTAAATGCCTGCTGAAGGCCATCTGCGAGCAAATGGGCTTCGATTCCCTGGGATATCAGTCCCTGGACGGTCTGATGGAAGCCATCGGGCTGGACCGGGATAAGGTCTGCACCTACTGCTGGACCGGCGAAGAATAAAATTATCACCCCAAAGGAGTGTCATCATGGAACATACCAATTCCCAATCCGCCAGCTACGCTGCCGCCGGTGTGGACATCACCGCCGGCTACAAGGCCGTGGAGCTGATGAAAAAGCACGTGGCCCGCACCCGGAACGAAGGATGCCTGGATGACGTGGGCGGCTTCGGCGGCTGCTTCGGCCTGAACCTGGCCGGTATGGAGGAGCCTGTTCTGGTTTCCGGCACCGACGGTGTGGGTACCAAGCTGAAAATCGCCATGCTGCTGGACAAGCACGATACCATCGGCATCGACTGCGTGGCCATGTGTGTCAACGACGTTATCTGCTGCGGCGCAAAGCCCCTGTTCTTCCTGGACTACATCGCCTGCGGCAAGAACATCCCCGAAAAGATTGCCGCCATTGTCTCCGGCGTGGCGGAGGGCTGCGTCCAG
>JAQXIT010000067.1 GCA_029007925.1 Bacillota bacterium
GTTGTATTTCAAAGCGAACCGCTAACTCCACTCTATCCAAAAACTCTATTTTATCAATCAGACGATTGGTTTATCCGAGCTGGTTGTTGGGCTTTTCATAGAGATTATATTGAGAAAATGTCCATCCGCATTCTGAATAAAAAGTCACGTGCACGCAGTTATGCAGTCGATGTCTATACCATCGATCACAAAAAAATGGTTTTGCACGATATGCAATTCGGAGAAATAAAAAAGTTCAAACTGTGGTTTTGATCCCCTGAGAAATAAACGAATGCCCATGGTATCACGGTGAAGCCATGGGCATTGTTTTACCCCGCCGCGTCCAGCATATTTTCGATAAATATTCCATACCCCGTGGTGGGATCGTTAACCAAAACATGGGTCACCGCGCCTACCAGTCTGCCGTCCCGAATAATGGGTTGGGGGCATGAGTGATTGCACAAGGGATAACATGATCTGCTCATACCTGAAAGCTACAGATTCGCCTCTTCACTGCGTTTACTCAAAACAAACTGCTCCAAATTGGTTAGGCTCTTTTTCTATTGTTCTATATTACATAACAGATGAAATTAAAAATAGCTGAAATGTGTTGCCGCTGTACCGTTATTGGGCTACAGGGTGTGCCTGCATGAAAAATTCAGGATTGACATTATTTAGAGGGAGGGCTATAATGAGAATAAGGAAGTGGTTTAATGATAATTTTCATTGGCGGGTTTGAAATCGTATGTGTTTTGGTCATTTTAATAGCAATTACTGCCGGATCTGCGGAAATGATTACCAATATGATTGGCGTGTTTATTGCTATATTTGCGATTAAAAATTTTGTGCAAACCGTTATTCTCGGTTACTTTAAGAATAAAAATCCGCTGTCAACAATGATTGGTTTTCTGGCAATTGATTCTGTCAGAATGGTGATTTTCTTTACTAATCTACAGAAAATCGGAACGGCTTTTGTAAATGCAACAGGACTGAGGTATTTTACTAATCTGCTTGGTTTTATTCTGTACTTTTTGATCTGTGGAAGTATCTTTCTGTTTGGCGAATTTGTAAGCCTGATGCAGTCTTTGGGAAATAAGAGAAGCGAACAACGGGAAATCAATAAGTTCGCATTAATCGGCGGAGTTGCCACTGTAATTGTATTGGCTTTCGTTTCTTGGCTTGGCTACCAATAATAAAGAATGGGTCAATAATAATCAATACCCAGTCAAAGTTAGGGGAATTCGCTTTGACTGGGTGCTTTTTTATATTCAACGTCAATAAAGAAAAACTATCAATCAGCTTCTTTTTCTCTGTCTATCCCGCCGCGTCCAGCATATTGTCGATGAAGATACCGTAGCCGGTGGCGGGATCATTGACGAGGACGTGGGTGACGGCCCCGATGAGCTTGCCGTCTTGCAGAATGGGGCTTCCCGACATCCCCTGCACGATGCCGCCGGTGGCGCCGAGCAGGGCGGGGTCGGTGACCCGAAGCAGAAGATTGCGGCCGTTCTGTTTGGATTTTGGATAAATTTTCAGAATTTCCACAGAATATTCCCGAACCTCCGTGCCGGATACGGTGGAGAGAATGACGGCGGCGCCGGTTTTGATCTCCTCGGAGGAAGCCACCGGAACGGCTTGCCCCCGCCAGCCGGTCCGGGTGACGCCGAAAACGCCCCGGGCGGTATTCTCGGTCAGGGTTCCGATGGGCGTCCGGGATTCCACCGCGCCCATAAGCTGTCCCGGCTCGCCGCATTTTCCCTTCCGTACCGTCAGGATCCGGGCGGTATAGGCATTGCCCCGGGTCAGTTCCAGAAGCTGACCGCTGCCGTTGTTCACGCCGTGTCCCAGCGTGCCGAAACGGCCGGTGTCCGGATCGTACCATGTGACGGTGCCAATGCCGGTGATGCCCTGCCGCAGATACAGTCCCAGCTTTGGGCCGTCGGCGGTGATCTCCGGGGAGATTTTGCAGACCTTCTCCCGGCCGTCCCGAACCACCGCCACGGTGACGGTGCCGCCGGACTGCTCCAGCGCCTGCCGCACATCCGCCACGGAGCGGATCTGCCTGCCGTCTATGCGGAGAATCCGATCCCCGACCTCCAGTCCTGCCGTTTTGGCGGCGGCGCCCAGCGATTCATCAAAAGCGGCTACGGTCACCGTATCGTCCCGCAGCTCCAGACCGATGACCTGTCCCACGGGCACCAGCTCCCGGGCAAAGACGCTGCCAGGCAGCAGCCACAAACACAGAAGCAGTATTGCCATGCATTTGGAAAATTTTTTCACTTGTCAGCCCTCCATTTCGTCTGCGTACTTAATATGCCAGACATGGAGGCACCGTAACCGCTGAAAAAGTCGAAAAATCAGGAAGCAAATGGAAAACAAAAGAAGGGACTTCGCGATTTATTTACCTATTGACAAAGTAGGTAAATAATGATATAGTACCTGCGGAAAAAAGAAATACCTTTTCGGGAGGTTTCCGATATGCAAGTTTACGCGGATAATGCCGCTACCACAAAAATGAGCCCGGCGGCCATCGCGGCCATGACGCCCTGCTTTGACATTTTTTACGGCAATCCCTCCAGCCTCCACTCCGTTGGACAGGCTGCCAAGGAAAAGCTGGAGGACGCCCGGAGCCGCATCGCCGGGTGTCTGGGCTGCGAACCCCGGGAGATCTACTTCACCTCCGGCGGCAGCGAGGCCGACAATCAGGCCATTCTCTCCGCCGCCCGTCTGGGGGAGCGGAAGGGGAAGAAGCACATCATCTCCACCGCCTTTGAGCATCACGCCGTGCTGCACACCCTGGAGCGGCTGAAGAAGGAAGGCTTCGAGATCACCCTGCTGGATGTCCGGCAGGGACACAATGTGACCGCCCAGCAGGTGCGGGACGCCATCCGGGAGGATACCTGCCTGGTCACCACCATGTACGCAAATAACGAAATCGGCTCCGTTTTGCCCATCGCGGAGATCGGCGCCGTGTGCAAGGCCGCCGGCGTACCCTTCCACACCGATGCCGTGCAGGCCGTGGGGCATCTGCCCATCGATGTGAAGGCGCAGAACATCGATATGCTGAGCCTGTCCGGCCACAAGTTCCACGGCCCCAAGGGCGTGGGCGCCCTGTACTGCCGCCGGGGTTTCCCCCTGGTGAATATCATCGAGGGCGGCGCGCAGGAGCGGGGCAAGCGGGCCGGCACCGAGAACTTGCCTGCCATCTGCGGCATGGCCGCGGCGCTGGAGGAAGCCTGCGCCCATATGGACGAGAACGCTGCCAAGGTCACAGCCATGCGGGACAGGCTCATCGAAGGCCTGTCCAAAATCCCCCACAGCGCCCTCAACGGCGACCCGGTGAACCGGCTGCCCGGCAATGTCAGCTTCTGCTTCGAGGGCATCGAGGGCGAGAGCCTGCTGCTCCTGCTGGATATGAAGGGGGTCTGTGCCTCCTCCGGCTCCGCCTGCACCTCCGGCAGTCTGGATCCCAGCCATGTGCTGCTGGCCATCGGCCGGGTTCACGACGTGGCCCACGGCAGCCTGCGGCTGTCCCTCTGCGAGTACAACACCGACGAGGAAATCGACCACATTCTGGCGGTGGTGCCGGAAGTGGTGGAATATCTGCGAAATATGTCCCCGGTCTGGAGAGATCTCATGACCGGCAAGCGTCAATTCATTTTGTAACAGGAGAGAACGGTATGGCACTTTACAGCGAAAAAGTTATGGATCATTTCACCCATCCCCGGAACGTGGGCGTCATCGAGAACGCCGACGGCGTGGGCGAGGTGGGCAACGCCAAGTGCGGCGACATCATGAAAATCTATCTGAAAATCGACAACGACATCATCACCGACGTGAAGTTTGAGACCTTCGGCTGCGGCAGCGCCATCGCCTCCTCCTCCATGGCTACGGAGATGATAAAGGGCAAATCCATCCACGAGGCTATGGCGCTGACCAACAAGGCCGTGGCCGAGGCGCTGGACGGTCTGCCCGCCCACAAGCTCCATTGCTCCGTCCTGGCGGAGGAAGCCATCAAGAATGCCCTGAAGGACTACTATGACCGCCACGGCATCGCCTACGATCAGGCGGACTTCCCGGACTGTGAGCATTGCGCCCACTGCGAGTAAGCCATGATCGTATCCACCAAGGGACGCTACGCGCTGCGGGTCATGGTGTGCCTGGCCCAGCGATCCGGCGATGACTATGTGCCGCTGAAGGAGATCGCGGAGGCGGAGAATATGTCCCAGAAATATCTGGAGAGCATCATGACGGTTCTCAGCAAGGGCGGCTTCGTGGATGCCGTCCACGGCAAAGGCGGCGGCTACCGCCTGAACCGGAGCCCGGAGGCGTATACCGTCGGCGGCATCCTGAAACTGACGGAGGGCTCCCTGAACGCCGTATCCTGCACCGGTCAGGGGCCGTCGGCCTGCGCCCGGACGGAGTGCTGCGAGGCAAGACCCATGTGGGAGAGGCTGGATCGGATGATCGACGAGTTCTTCGAGAGCATCACCGTGGCCGACCTGCTGAAGGAAAGACAGTAAAACATAAATCATCACGCCCCGGAAAGAACCCTTCTCTTCCCGGGGCGCTTTTTTGCGGCCGGAAGGGGAAACCCGGCGGTGTTTGTACAGATTGAATAATCCGAAACCGGCTTTTTTGGATGATATTCAGGATTGAAAAGGCAAAAGGAAAGGGCTATAATGATTTTGCAAAGGATGTTAGCGCTAACCAAACAAAACCGGCAGAAATCATATTTCCGGATTTATCGGACTTGACGAAAGAAAACGCAATTCAGACAGGAGGTGCTTCCTTTGGCAACATTGGACGACGTGGCTGCCCTGTCTCGGGTATCCGCGATGACCGTTTCCCGGGTGGTGAACAACAAGCCCGGCGTTTCCGCGAAAACCATCGCCAAAGTGGAGGCCGCCATTCAGGCGCTGAATTACCGCCCCAATCTGGTGGCCAGAAGTCTGGTGACCAACCGGGTGGATTCCGTCGGTGTCCTGTTCTCCCGGCTGGAGAACCCCCAGTATTCCGTTATGGTCTCCGGTATCGTACAGACCGCCGCCCGCTGCGGGCTGGATGTGGTTCTGGGCAACGGCCACGATATGGACAGCCTGCTCAAAAGCGTCAATACGCTGATCAGCAAGCAGATCGACGGCCTGATTGTCCTGCCGGTGGAGGTCAGCGCCGAGGACGGCAAGACCAGCGCCGAGGATACCCTCCGGTTCTACGCCGAGCTGGAGCGGATTCTGTCCGAAATGCCCACCGGCAGCTTGCCCACGGTGCTGCTGGAGGACAGCGAGATCCGGGGGATCTCGGGACGGGTTCGGGTGGACTACCGGGGCGGTGCCAAAATGGCCGTAAACTATCTGGTGGAGAATGGCCACAGAAAAATCGGCATGGTTCGCCATACGGTGAAGGATGCCGGTATCTGGCGGGAGCGCTATCTGGGCTTTTTGGAAGCCATGGAGGAAAATCACTGTCCTATTGTGGAGGAGTATATCGCTAGCAGCTCCCATTCGGTGAGCAGCGGCTTCGAGGCTGGACTGGGACTGCTGTCCCGGCAGGATCGACCCACTGCGGTGTACTGCGCCAACGACGAGATTGCCGTGGGCGTCCGCAACGCGGCGGCGGCCTGCGGGCTGCGGGTGCCGGAGGACATTTCCATCATCGGCCATGACGGTAGCCTCTACAGCGAGACCACCTATCCCAGACTGACCACGGTCTCCATCCGATCCTTCGACATGGGCAAGGCCTGTATGGAGCAGTTGTACGGCGCCCTCAACGGGAAGAAAATGGAACCGGTGCGTACCATTGAGCCGGTGCTGATTCCCGGGGGCAGTGTGCGGAAACTGTCCAATTAATTCTCAAGGAAATACAGAGGAACGGGGAGCCGTTCCTTTGATAGTAAATGTTAGCGCTAACAATTTCCAAAAATGGAAGAAACCGGAAATCCCATCCGGAAGCGTGTCCCGACAATGAAAGAAAAGGAGAATGAACGATGAAAAAGAACCTGCAGCGTGTCCTGACCCTGGCGCTGGCGGCCTGCCTGCTGGTGACGGCGGGACTTTCTATGGCGCAAGCCGCCGACTACTGGAACCCCATTTCCGGCACCACCGAATGGGTGGCCATGGACGGCAATGATGTGGACGGAACACCCACACCCGCAAAGACGGTCATGGGCAGCAATGGCCTGACCATAACCTACACCGGCGGCGAATACATTGCCGGCGGCACCAATTCCGGTGTCATGTACGCTCTGCCGGTGGATATCAACAATTTCTCCGTGGAGTTCACCGTCACCAAGCGGGCGGATTATTATGACACGACGCTGGCGGACAGAGGCTGCGACAGCTGGATCTCCCTGTGCCTGCTGAACCAGCCCGATAAGTATTTCAACATCAAAAAAGCCGGCTCGTCTCAGGGCATCGTCACCCTGATCCGACCCACCAAGACCCACACCGCCTTCGAGGTCAACGAGCTGACCAATAGCTGGGCCGGCGCTTCCCGGGCGGCCTACGAATTCCCCGGCGACATGGCCACCAGCTTCAAGGTGGAGATCAAAAAGGGCAATGACGGCGTTTATGATTACATCGTCAACGGCGTGACCGTGGACTTTGAAAGTTACGGCGGTAGCGACTTTTCCACCGCGTTTACCAGACTGATGGAGAAGGGCAATGTCTATTTCTACATGGGCGTGTCCAGCAAGGATTCCTCCCAGCAGATCGAGTGGCGGATCACCAGGATCAACGGCCAGGCCGTGAAGCCCAATGCCGCGGAGCCCCAGCCTACCGAGACTCTGCCTGCGGAGCCCAAGCCCACGGAGCCCAAGCCCACGGAGCCCAAGCCCACGGAGCCCAAGCCCACCGATCCCCAGCCAACCGACGCTCAGCCCATCGAGCCGGAGCCCACGGAGTCTCAGCCCATGGATCCGATTGCTACCGAGCCACAGCCTACGGATCCGGAACCCACGGTAACGGATCCCACGGAGGCCAAGCCCGTTGAAACCCGGCCCGGCCAGACGGACGCGCCCACCGTGCCCACGATGGCTGGCAATGAACCGGCGCAGAAGGATGCTCCGTGGGGAATCCTGATCGCCGTCGTCGCCGTACTGGCTGTTGGCGCCGGCGTGGTTGTGTTCCTGAAGAAGAGAGACAATGCCTAAGACCGCTTGCGAACCGCGTGACAGAAAGGAAGGTGCGGTATGAAACATTTGCGTCGCGTCACCGCCATATTGCTGGCGGCGGTGATGTGCCTGACGGTACTGGGCGCCTGCGCTCCGGATTCCGGGGAAACCACGGCGGCCACCACCGCCCAGGAGAAAGGCGTGCCGCAGATCAACGGCGGCAAACCGGTGACCATCATCGTCAATCTGGGAGAGTACGCGCCCAGCGATAACGAGGTTCCCACCCAGGACGCCCCGGACGTATTCAATTCCACCCGGGTGCTGATCGCCAAGTTTCGGAAGCTGCACCCCAATGTGACGGTGGTACTGGATAAGACCAGCCCCACCACCGGCGGCGACTATGTGGCCAGCCTGAACCAGTGGATGCTGCCCCGGCTGGCGGCGGGGACCCAAATGGACATCGCCTGCAATCTGGGCGGCGCGGAGCTGTTCGGCGACAGCGACTGGTTCATCGACCTGTCGGATATGCTGGAGACTCCCAATGCCTACATACCCGAGGGACAGCCCGGCCACGACCGCTGGGCGGATCAGTGGCCCACCTATCTGTGGTCCAGCAACGTGGTCAAGAATACCAAAAGCGAGATCGTGGCCATTCCCTATATGCTGGACTGCGGCTCGCCCACGGCCTACTTCTATAACAAGGAGATCTTCGCGGAGCTGAATCTGGAGATTCCCAAGACCTGGGAGGAGCTTTTTGATACCTGCCGGATCATTAAGGACGCCGGCTACATTCCCTTCGCGCCCCACTACATCAATACCAACTACGATCTGCAGAACTGGGACACCCAGTTCTCCCTGGGCCCCATCTATGCCCAGTATGTGATGGAGCAGCTGGACTACAACGGCGACGGAATGCAGGATATGGCCGAGCGTGTCCGCGCCGTCAAGGAGGGCATCTACAATCCCGAGACCCACGCCTACGCCATGGATATCTGGCGGCAGGTCAAGCGCAAGTACGATACCGTCAACAGCCCCATCCTGCAGGAGGGCTTCGAGACCACCGACTATGAGCCCCTGTGGAACGAGGGCAAGGTGGCCATCATGGAGGGGTTAATGGCGTCGCTGCCCTACCTGCTGAGCAATACGGAGATGGACTTCGAGTTCGGCTTATTCCCGCCTCCCGTTATCTCCAATGACACCTACGATTATCTGCCGGAGGTGCAGTTTACCAAGGCCGGCCCCAATAAGCCGGACGTGGCCTCCTCCTGGGTATTTCTGAAGAAGTCCATGGAGGAGAAGGATCCGGCGGTGAAGGAAGCCTGCATCGCCTTCGTCAAGTTCATGACCGCCTCGGAAAATATGTCCGCGGTGGTTCTGGAGAAACGGGGCGCCATCCTGGGCTCCACCAGCTCCTGCCTGATTCCGCCGGAACTGGAGGAATGGATGCAGCAGCAGTTCCCCATTTACCCCGCCACCACCGGCTGGCTGACGGCCAATCTGGCGGACTGGCGGCAGCAGGGCAACAAGCTGCTGGAGCAGTGGATCTACGGGTACGTTTCCGACGAGGATTTCGCCCGGAAGCTCAACGAATATTCTCAGGCGGATGCCGATGCCATCATCCGGTCCTCCGGGCTGGATACCACCGGCTGGAGCATCCCCGATTGACCGAAACTTGAGGAGGCAATGCCATGGATTTTCTGAAAAAGCTGCTGGCGCTGGGAATTGTCGCGGCGATTTTGCTGGCATTGGCCGCCTACGATTACGCCCGGGCCCAGGATACGGACATCGAGGTGGTGTCGATCCAGCCGGCTCAGGTGGTGGCGGATCCCAATCAGCCGGTGCTGATTACCCTGCGCGCCACCAAGCACGGCGAGCTTGCCGTGGGGGATACCATCTCCGCGCTGGTGAAGGGGCAGGGAAACCTCAGCGGAGACAAGGTCAAGGTCAACGAGGACGGCACCGTAACCTTCAAGTATTATCCCTACACCTATATCGCGGGGATGTTTGAGGAGAGCGATGTGGTCATCGAGCTGCGCAATATTTCGGATTCGGTGTTCATCGCCATCCAGAAGAAGGTCACCGTCACGATCCATGTGGGAAAGCCCCAGCAAAGCAGCGGCGGCCCCAGCATGGGTGACCTGTTCGGGGAATGAGAGCGGAGAAGCATATGAAGAAAAAGGAAACACGTCTAACCGATCAAAATCCGTCGCTGCTGCGCCGGATCTGGAAGGCCAGAACGGCCTACCTTCTGCTGGCGCCGCTGCTCATCGGATTGCTGATCTTTGCCTATTACCCGCCGCTGAGCGGCCTGTACCACTCCTTCTTCGACTGGAACGTGACGGGCAGGGCGGTCTTTGTGGGGCTGGATAACTTTCGGGAACTGTTTTCCGATCCGGTGTTCCTGAATTCCGTTCCCACCCTGCTGAAGATCGGCATTCCCACGCTGCTGATTTCGGTGGTGGTGCCGCTGGTTATGGCGGAGCTGATCTACGCGGTCAAAAATTCCAGGCTGAAATACCTTTACCGGGTGCTGGTGCTGCTGCCCATGGTGGCGCCGGGACTGATTTACACATTGCTGTGGGAGAAAATCTATGATCCTCAGCTCGGTTTGCTGACCCAGATTCTCCGGGCGGTGGGTCTGGTGGATCCGGATCAGATCATCAACTGGCTGGGAGACGCCAATCTGGTGATCCCCGCGCTGATCTTCAAGGGCTTCCCCTGGATCGGCGGAACCGCGGTGCTGATCTACATGGCCGGCCTGATGAACATCTCCACCGACGTGGTGGAGGCCACGGTTCTGGACGGCTGCAGCACCTGGAAGCGGATCTGGTACATCGACATTCCCCAGCTTACCGGACAGATCAAGTATTTCCTGGTGTTTGGCCTCATCGGCGTCATTCAGGACTACAACAATCAGCTTCTGATCACCGAAGGCGGCCCGGGCTATACCACCTATGTGCCCGGCTACTATATGTATGTGAAAGCCTTTACGGCAGGGCGCATGGGCTATGCCAGCGCGGTGGGATTTGTGATGTTTATCGTGATTTTCGCCCTGACGCTGCTAATCATGAAGCCCAGAAAGCACGCGGACGACTAAAGGAGGGATTCATTCGTGGGTATCGCAAAACAAAAGCACCTGAGAAGGATGAAACGCCCGCTTGCCCAGACGGTACTGCATCTGGTAATCCTCATTCTGCTGATCTGCCTGCTGTATCCGCTGGTGATGTCGGTGTTCATCGCCCTGAAGAATCAGGAGGCCTACCGTTCGGATCCCTGGGTTCCCACGCTGCCGCTGTGGTTCTCCAATTTCCGCACCGCCTTTACGCTCGTGGGCAAATATATGCGCAATACGCTGCTGGTGGCGGGGATTTCCATCCCGCTGCTGCTGGCGGTGGCGTCGGTTTCGGCCTTCGTGTTTGCCAGAATGAAGTTTCCCGGCCGGGAATTTCTGTACTACGCGGTCATTGCCCTGATGATGGTACCGGGGGTGCTGACCCTGATCCCCCAGTATATGCTTTATAATCAGATGGGGCTGCTGGACACCTACGCGGTGCTGATTGTCCCGATTGTGCTGGGAGGCTCCGTGGGCGGCATCTTCCTGCTGCGGTCGTTTTTCAGCGGCATTCCGGAAAGCCTCTTTGAGGCCGCCAGCCTGGACGGCTGCACGGTGCTGCAGAGCTACCGGTATATCTGCCTGCCCCTGTCCAAGGCCATTCTGGGAACCCTGGCCATCCAGCAGATCGTGGGCATCTGGAACGACATCGTCTGGCCCAGCATTACCATCAGTGATCCCGATATGTGGACCATTTCCGCGGGGCTGTACCGCCAGTTTGTCAATACCTACAACAACAATACTCCGGTGCAGTTCGCCGGCTATATGCTGGCCTCGGCGCCGCTGATCTTGCTGTTTATCTTTGCCAACAAGTATTACATCGAAGGACTGACCTCTGCAGGAATCAAGCTGTAAAGGGGACTATATGAAACATAAAGGTGATTGGATATGGTGGACGGCGTCCGGTATCCCGGGGAAGCAGGCGGCTTTTTTCCGCAGGAGCTTTTCCTATGCCGGGGGCGCCATGGAGGTGAAGCTGTCCGCCGCCGGGCGCTGCAAGCTGTATGTCAACGGGCAGTATCTCTGCTGCGGCCCCCAGAAGGGGGATCGCTTCCGCCGGTACTACGACACCGTGGACATCACGCCGTGGCTCCGGGAGGGGAAAAACACGGTGGCGGTTCACGTCCTGTTTTATCCCAATGATTATCTCAAATCCATGACATTTGAAACCGGCCCCGTATCCGTGGTGGGGGCCTCCCGGGGCGGCCTGTGGCTGAGCTGCGGGGAGGCGGACATTTCCACCGACAGCCGGTGGAAGAGCCTGCCGGATGCTTCCTACGGCTTTGCCGAGGCGGAGGAAAGCAAGTACGCCGGCGACATGGAGCGCTGCGACGGCAATCTGTACCCCCGGGGCTGGAATGAGCCGGATTTTGACGATTCCGGCTGGACACCCGCCGCGGTTCTCTGCCCGGCGGATACCCACCGGCTGGGGGGCGTGCTTTACGAATGGCAGCTCTGCCCCAGAACCCTGCCCATGCTGTACGAGAAGCCCATTGCCCCGGTGGGGATCTCCAAACAGTCCGGTGCCGATTTTGAGCCCTTGCTGCGGGGAGAGCCGGTGACCGTTCCCCCGGGAACGGAGGCCTTCGCGGATCTGGACATGGGAGAGCTGGTCAATGCCTATGTCAGACTGCCACTGAACGCCGCCGGCGGCGGAGCCGTGGTGACGCTGGAATACGCGGAGGGCTACCGGACGCCGGACGGCAGCGGCAACTGCCGGAAAGACATCCGGGACAATGCCGAAACCGGGATCCTGCGGGGGGAGAAGGATACCTACCTGCCCGCCCCGGGTTCACAGGCCTATGAACCCTTCCACTTCCGGGTGTTCCGGTATCTGCGGCTGCGGATCGTTACCGGGGAGGCACCGGTGGAGATCCGGATGCCTGCCTTCCGGCTTACCGGCTACCCGCTGGAAAAGACGGGCTCCTTCCGGGCGGAGAACCCGGAGCTGAACCGGATGTGGCAGATCAGCGTCCGCACCCTGGAGCGGTGTATGCTGGATACCTATGTGGACTGCCCCTACTATGAGCAGATGCAGTACATCATGGACACCGTCATCGAAGCGCTGCTGACCTATCAGATTTCGGCGGATGACCGGCTGGCCCGACGGGCCATCGACGACTTCCATGCAACCCGGCGGCCGGACGGTATGATCCACTGCAACGCCCCGGCGGCCTTCGACCAGATTATTCCGGCCTTCGCGCTGTACTATGTGGATCTATTGTACTACCACTATCAGTATTTCGGTGACCGGAAGCTGCTGCGAACCTATCTGCCCACCGTCAGCGGAATTCTGCGTTATTTTCTGGAGCGTGTGGATCCGGAAACCGGGCTGCTTGGCAGCACCGGGTACTGGAGCTTTGTGGACTGGGTGGATCAGTGGCGTCCCAATCACGGCAGCCCGGTGGCGGATCCGGAGGAGCCGCTGTACCTCTACAGCCACATTCTGGCCTACGCTCTGGGAAGGGCAGAGTACCTGTTTTCCCAGGTTGGTTGGGCGGACGAAGGCGGGGAGTACGGCGAAATCCGTCGGGAGCTGATCCGCCGGCTCTGCGGGCAGACCCGGGACGGCTCCGGCTACTACCGCGTCAGCCCCTCGGAAACCGTTCCCAGCCAGCACGCCCAGCTCTGGGCGGTGCTGTCCGGCTGCGCCGTGGGGGAAGAGGCAAAAACGCTGATGCGCCGGTGCATGACGGATCCCGGACTGCTGCAGTGCTCATACTCTATGTCCTTCTACCTGTTCCGGGCCATGGAAGCCGCGGGAATCTACGACGAAATCCCCGGAAAATGGCGTCCCTGGCGGGAAATGATGGAAAAACACCTGACCACATGGATGGAGGACGCCGTCTCCCAGCGCAGCGACTGCCACGGCTGGTCGGCGATCCCCATGTACGATCTGATTGCGGTGGTTCTGGGCGTTCGCCCGGAAGCGCCGGGCTATGAACAGATCCGGATCCGTCCCATGTCGCCGGAGCTGGGCGGCATGGAGGCCACGGTGGCTACGGTCAGAGGGGCGATCCATATCCGCCGCGCCGTCCGCAGGGAGGACGAAGGCTGGCGTGTGTTCCTGAATGTATCCCTGCCCTCGGAAATCCCGGTACGGATTGACACCGGATCCAAATGCGTATCTTTCTGCCAAAAGGAAATCGCATTTGATTATAAAATTTAACATGAAAGGGAGTTTTGGCAGTGAAAAAAAGAACCGTATCCATACTGCTGTGTATGAGCCTTCTGCTGGGCATCATCGCGGGCAGCGGCGTGGCAGTCAGTGCCGCGCAGACACAGGCGGAGGTTGTCGGCACCACCGTCTCCAATTGGGGCGCCCATAACTATGTGGCGTCCGACGGCGCCACGGCCGTTAGCTCCGAGCTCACCGCCAACGCGGACGGAAGCATCACCGTGTCCGGCAATCAGGTTTCCGCCGGCATGGGAATCGGCGTCACCAATGTGGAACCGGTGTATCTGGACAAGGGCGGCTTCAGCATCGAATTCAGTTTCGACCAGTACGACGCCGCCTCCGGCGATGTGTGGTTCGGCCTGGCACTGCTGGATCAGAAAACCGTCACCAATGCCAATAATCCCGACCCCGTGTTCA
This sequence comes from Bacillota bacterium, assembly GCA_029007925.1. Lineage (GTDB taxonomy): Bacteria > Bacillota > Clostridia > Oscillospirales > Oscillospiraceae > Faecousia. The sequence continues at coordinate 13,798 of JAQXIT010000067.1, forward strand.
AGGGCTGGGACAACGACGGCAGCTTTGACCCGGGCGAGGGTCGGGGCATGGTGCTGATTATGCGTCCCGACGGCGACGGCAAGCTGCGGTTCCAGTGGTTCTACATCGGCGTCACCGGCAGCAACGACGCCACCCCCGCAGCCAACGAGCTGGTCTACATCGGCGACGGCTGCTACGACAACCTGACGCTGGACAGCGGTAATTACGACAATATTAAGCTGCAGCTCATCAAGCGGGAGGAGCTGGGCGACAGCAGCGGCGGCTACGCCATCATTCTCAACGAAGGCCAGTACACCCGCAACGGCGGCCCCCGTGTAGACGGATCCGGTGAAATCACCCCCGCGCAGCCTCTGAAGCTGCTGGATGAGATTTTCCCCACCGGCACTCCGGCCTATGTGAAACTCATCGCTACCAACGCCCGGAACGCGGACACCGCCTTCTCCGTGAAGACCTTCAACGGCGACTATGCCAATCTGGAAAACACGCTGGATAGCTGGGGCGTTCACAATTATGTGGCTGCCGACGGCAGCGCCCTGAACAGCACCATCGAAGCGACGGATACCGGCGACGTGAAGGTCACCGGCAGCCAGACCGCCGGCACCGGCGAGCTGGGTGTCACCTATGCCCGGCCCATTGATATGTCCGGTGGCTTCTCCATCGAATTCTCTCTGGACGAATACTGCCTCAACGGCGTGGACGGCGCGGACAGTTGGATCGCTCTGCAGATCAAGGACAATCTCACCGTCACCGACGCCAACAATACCGATCCCGTCTATCACATGATGGATGTGGGCGGCGGCGACCCCACCTACGGTTCCGGACTGCACATTCTCATGCGCCCCGGCGCGGACAATGTTCTGACCATTCAGGAAATCTACTTCTGCGGCCTGGAACGCGACACTGAGGGCAAGCTGATTGCCTCCCGGAGCTGGCGCTGGGACGGCAACGGCTGCTATTCCCAGATCCGGCTGGACAGTTTTGCGCGAATCAAGATTTCCTTTGTTCCCAACGGGTACGGCTACCGCATCGTGTTCAACGACGGCGACTTTGAGCCCGTCAACAATCCCAATCCTAACCCCGGCTACATCAATCTGGCCAACGGCTATGCGGATCTGCGCTCCTGGTTCGATTACAGCACGCCGGCCTACGTCTCCCTGAGCTACAAGTGCAACAAGGAGCAGCCCGCTTCCTTCACCGTCCACAGCGTCAACGGCCGGCAGGCCGTGGCCAACACCGCCGACAGCTGGGGCGCCCACAACTTCACGGCGCTGGACGGCTCCTATGTGATCTCCAACACGGCGGCGGACAAGACCGGCAGCCTGGTGGTCAGCGGCAATCAGACCGCGGGACACGGCGCCATCGGCGCCACATGGAAGCGCCCCATCGATATGAGCGAGGGCATTTCCGTGGAATTCAGTCTGGACGAATACTCCTTCAACGGCGTCAACGGCGTGGATACCTGGATGTCTCTGGAGCTGCTGCATCAGCAGATCATTACCGATAGCTGGAACCCCGACGGCGCCTACCGCCATTTCGAGGTGGGCAATCCCACCTACGGCGATGGCCTGGTGATGCTCCTCCGCCCGCTGGAGGGCAACCGCCTGGGCATCGGCGAGATCTACATCAACGGCGCGCAGGTGGACGGCACCGTGGTCAGCGGCGCCTTCAGCGGCGTGACCAACGGCGGCTGCTATGATACCATTCAGGTGGACAGCTTCCGGCATATCAAGATCGAGATCATCCCCACCGGCCTCGGCAGCTTTGACATCGTGTTTAACGACGGCGACTACATCCGGGTCGGCGCCGACCGCTGGGCCAATGACCATGGCAGGATCAATGTGGCGGAGGGCTTCTCCTGGATGAGCAGCTTCTTCAGCAAGGAGAATCCGGCCTATCTGAAGCTGGCCTACAAGTGCTCCGCCGGCATTCCCGCCCAGTTCACCGTCCACAAGGTCAGCGGCATCCCCGCGGTTCCCGCCGCCGAGGACGCCCCGGAGATCGAGGTCACCGACGGCGTCTATGAGCTGCTCAGCGACCGGCACTTTGAAAACGGCTTCAAGGTATACAACATGGGCGGCGCCGAGAAGAACGATCCCACCGTGGGCTACCTGAACTACGGCAATCCCGCCCTGATTCCCAACTGGAGTGTTGCCCAGTGGGAGACCAGATACGATTTCCGGGATCTGGAGAACGACACCCTGTTCATGGAGCTGGACGACGGCGTGTACGAGTACGATTCCATCGACAAGATCCTGACCATCGACACCAACACCGGCACCCTGGGCATGGAACTGAACGCCTCCGAGGTCTATGACGATCCCCGCCAGGAGGGCGAGGGCTGGCCCCACCTGCTGATTGAGGGCAGCACCGTCAATCGGGAGGCCCCCTTCGCCAGCCGGCTGAAGAATGTCAATCATCTGCGGCTGAGCCTGTCCCAGCGGCTGACCAAGTACGAAGACTGCATGGGCGACGAGGCCACCGGCCTCCACGGCGCTGCCTTCTACATCTACCTGTACGTCAAGGGCATCAACGAGGAGGGCAAGAGCGAAATGACCTGGTTCGGCCTGACCTTGTTCGACAACCGGGTGGCTTTCGTCAGCGAGTCCGGCCAGCAGGACGGCGGTAAGGCGGACGCCTCCGGCCTGTTCATCTATCAGGTTCCCAGCCGTGCCTTCACCAAGACCGATTTCGTGGAGAATGGCGTCATTACCCCCAGCGAGGACGGTGAGTGGATGAACATCGACATCGACGTACTGCCCTATGTGGAGCGGGCGCTGATCCTGGCTCAGGAGCGGGGCTTCATGAAGGGCGTCACCATGGATACTGTCACCGTGGACGGCATGAACATGGGCTGGGAGATGCCCGGCACCTACAACGGCCGGATCGAAGTCAAGGATCTGAGCCTCAAGTCTTATGTCGGTACCACCTACGAGCTGAACAACGGCATCTATAACCTCTCCGTGGCGCATATGGAGGATACGGAAACCGTCACGGTGGACGAGAATCTGACCCTGAACGTGCCCAGGTATCTGGTGGATATGGACGGCATCGATGAGAGTATGCTGATTATCCAGTCCGGCAAGCGGGACACCACGGAGGGTGTCAGCGTGGAGGGCTATGATATTCGTCAGGTCTACGATCTGGGCGTGTGGATCAACGGCGATCAGTACGATTCTCCCTTCGACAACGAGCTGGAGATCGTCTACAAGCCGGATTCCGGAGACGTGGTGGATCTGCGGTTCTACGCCGTCAGCCTTTCCGGCAAGGTGACCGCTCTGGACGGCGTCTATGACGGAGAAAGCAATACCTTCACCTGCTCCCTGAGCCGTGCGGCGGCGCTGGCCGTTGCCGTAGTGGCGCCGGAGCAGCCCGAGGATCCCATCCCCGGCACCGGCGAGACCGGCATCGCCGCGGCGGTGTGCCTGATGCTCACGGCAGCCTGCGGCTGCGCACTGCTGACAAAGAAACGCCCGTTCTGATTTTCCGATAACTGCCCGAATAAGCCCGTAGCAATACGGGCTTATTTGGCAAATTCCGGCGGAAGAAAGGCCGATACTATGAAGAAGATTTGTTTGGTCTGCAATGCCCATCTGGATCTGGTGTGGCAATGGGAATGGGAGGAGGGACTGGCGGAAGCCCTGTCCACCTTCCGGATTGCCGCGGATTTCTGCGAGGAATACGACGGCTTCGTCTTCAACCACAACGAGGCTGTCCTCTATCAGTGGGTGGAGGAATATGAGCCGGAGCTGTTCGACCGGATCCGGCGGCTGGTGAAAGAGGGAAAGTGGCATATCATGGGCGGCTGGTATCTGCAGCCGGACTGCAATATGCCCTCCGGGGAATCCATGGTTCGGCAGATTTCCGCCGGCAGAGCCTATTTTCGGGAGAAATTCGGCCAGACGCCCACCACCGCCATCAATTTTGACGCCTTCGGACACAGCCGGGGGCTGGCGCAGATTCTGAAACGGGCGGGATACGATTCCTACATCGTGGGTCGTCCCGCGCCCGAGCTGTTCCATCCGCCCGCCCGGGACTTTGCCTGGGTGGGTTATGACGGCTCCGTGATTGCCACCCATCTGTCCTTCGAGCTGTATAATTCCCTGCTGGGGCAGGCCGCGGATAAGATTCAGCGTTTCCGCCGGGAGAATCCCAATGCCGAACTGCTGCTGGTGCTGTGGGGCATCGGGGATCACGGCGGCGGCCCTTCCCGGCTGGATCTGGAGCGGATCGGAGAACTGAAGCGGGAACTGGCGGCGGAGGGAGTCGTGCTGGAGCATACCACGCCGGAGGACTATTTCGCCCAGCTTTCCGCCCGTTCGCTGCCCCGGTTTGAGGGCTCCCTGAATCCCATGATGGTGGGCTGCTATACCTCTCAGGCGCGGGTGAAGCAGAAGCACCGGGCGCTGGAAAACCTGCTGTTTTCCACGGAAAAAATGGTATGCGCCGCCCAGTGGCAGACCGGACGAACCTTCGACTGGAGCCGGATCAAGGAAGCGGAGCAGGCGCTGCTGTTCAGCCAGTTCCATGATGTTCTGCCAGGCTCCTCGGTTCAGCGGGCGGAGGAAGCCAGCCTGCGGAAGCTGGACTACGGTCTGGAGCTGCTGAGCCGGGAGCGGATGAAGGCATTCATGGCCTTCGCCGCCAACACGAAGGTGGACAGGCAGGAGGGAGACATCCCGGTGCTGGTGTTCAACGCCCATCCGTATCCCATCCGCCGGGTGGTGACCTGTGAGTTTCAGCTTCAGGATCAGAACCGCAGCGGTACCTTCACGGACTTTGAAGTGTATCAGGACGGAAAGCGGATCCCGGCTCAGCTGGAAAAAGAGGACAGCACCATTCCCATTGACTGGCGCAAAAAGATCCTCTTTGAGGCGGAGCTGGCGCCCTTTGCCGTTACCACGGTGCTGTGTCGTCCCGTGATCCGGCCGAGCAGACCCGTGATCCGTCAGCCGGAGGGGGATGGGATTCTCCTGCGGGGCGGCGGCGTGACGGCGGAAATCTGCCGGGAAACCGGCCTGCTCCGCTCCGTGACCCGGCAGGGACAGCCGGTTCTGGCGGAGGATTCCGCCCGGCTGCTGGTGATTCAGGGCAGCGAGGATCCCTGGGGCATGACGGTGTCCAGCTACCCCCATGTGGTGGGAGCCTTCCGGCTTGCAAGCCCGGAGCGGGCAGGGGAAATCGCGGGACTTTCCCATCCGTTTTCCCCCGTCCGGGTCATCGAGGAGGGGGATGTCCGCACCGTGGCGGAGGCCGTTTTCGAATACGGCCATTCCGCCGCCATTGTGCGTTACCGCATGGAGCATGGCTCCGGACATCTGGAGATCGACGTGACGCTGCAGTGGATGGAGCCGGATAAAATGGTCAAGCTGTCCCTGCGCTCTCCCTGGGAGGATGCCCGGTGCTGGGGGCAGGATCTGTTCGGCAGAAAGCCCACGGCGCCCGACGGCACGGAAACGGTGTGCCAGCAGTGGACACTGCTGGAAAACGGCGAACAGGCGCTGGCGGT
>JAQXIT010000068.1 GCA_029007925.1 Bacillota bacterium
TCCGTCACGCAAAGAAGAAGGTTTTCCTGTGTGACAGCAGCAAGCTGGATCATGTTTATCTGAACAACCTGTGTCACCTGTCGGATGTGGATGAGATGATCTGCGAACGAATGCTGCCGGAGCATTTGTATGGGCTGCTGGGAGGCGGGGCCAAATAACATCCCCCGCTTTTTGAAGTGTATCCTGCAACCGACGGTTGCGAAAAATTCAACCCGAATGGGATTGTCATGCCGATTTCCCCTGTTATAATGAAACGGAAGGAGTGATTGGCTATGGCGTTACCGGAAAACATCTATCAATTGAGAACCAATGTAATACATAACGATTGGATAAAACGCGATCGTGGATAGAAATGTGGTCTTTCCGCTTACGAAATTGCCAAAGTTCTCATCAGATGGCATGGTATCGCCGGAACGGCAGGAGGGAAGCCCAGAAAATCACAACGGCTGCGCACCACAGTCAAGGTATGAGACGGTCAATCAAAAATCGATCCCATACTGGCCACATAGAGGCTCTCAATGGTCACATCACCGACAGCAAACAGGTTGATACCGTGGGAATCCGGATTCTCCGTATAGGCACGGATACTGACAGCCTTGCGGTTATTGAAAAAGCCTTCCACCAGTGAACGGTCGATGTAGATCTCCATGGTGATTTTTCCGTCCTCATTCGGCAGCGCACCAGAAACGGAACTGGACTTCGCGCCTTCGCCCTTGTATTCCGCTTTGCCGTAGATAATCTCCCCGGCTGCATCATACCGATAGGTAGTGCAGTCCCACTTGCCGCCCTGCTTCAGATTGATGCCGGTCTGGATCTGTGTGATATTCTGAAGATTGCCGACAATGAGATCGAATTCATGACCGGTGAGCAGGATTATGATAAAGCCGCCGCTATCTTGCTGGAGAAACACCCCAACATCAAAATACTGAATGTCACCGCCGGTGCCGAGGGGAGCTTTTCCTACAGCTTCGGACACAGGGTCTTTGTCCCGAGCTTCCGTCTGGGTGGCACCATCGAGACAACCGGAGCGGGGGATACCTTCTGCGCCAGTGTGCTGGGCTTCATACTGGAAAACGGTATTGCGTTCCTCGCGGAGCAGCAACTCGCCGAGATGCTGCGGTTCGCCAATGCTGCCGCCTATCTTGTCACTACAAAAAAAGGCGCTATCCGTTCCATGCCCGAAAGGGAACAGGTGCTGGAGATCCTGAAATAACCTTGCAAGATGGGGCTTCATGCGCTTCACCTGCTTGCCTGCCGCGCTTTCCACCGTGTCCCGTTCATCATTTTTCTGCTGTCCGGCGATTCTCCGGAATCTGAATTTCTGTCCGATATAATAGGTGAAACCGGAAAGGTTTCAGAATCAGACACTGCTCCCACTTTTTCGGTGGGAGCAGATTTTTTCTGGGGCAGGTATCCCATCCCACTGCGGAAAACCGCACGCGGGGCGAAAAACGGCTTTGCCCCTGGGGGGGCGGAATTTCCCAGACGCAAACGGGGGCCAGGACGAAAATAAACGGTAAAGGACGGATAAAGTATGGAAAAAAGAAACAAGCCTTTGGATTGCTGCCGGTCATCCTGTCCACCCACCGCACTTGCCGCGCACCAATTGGTATTCATCCGGCTCCGGAAGGACTTCCTTTACAGGCAGATTCGGTGCCGATTCACCCAGGGCGCGCTTTTTGCTGCGCCGGTGGGCATTGACGGGAAAGGCTTCCTCATGAGGCTCCTCTGCCTTGCGGTTTTGTTCCACCTCATTCAAAACCTACCCCCAAGGAATGACTGAGCCGCAGAATGGTCGCTCCCCCCGCGGGGCGCGTGGATTGAAATATTTGACATTCCTCTCTGGGTATGATACCCTAAAGTCGCTCCCCGCAATCAGCCGAGACTTTCTCGTTTTGTTCCTTGCCGTCCGGCTGCTGATGACGGCGTTGCCAACAATTACCGACAGGGCGTGACACTGGCGGAATACCGGACAGAAAACGAAATATTTACCGGTGAGGATCCCGCCGGCCGTTATCGGGTGGTGGGATTTGCTTGGGTACAATAGAATTTTACGGGAGGAAAAATATGCTTTACATTGGAATCGATCTGGGAACCTCGGCGGTGAAGCTTTTGCTGATGGATGCCGCCGGAAATATCAAGAATACGGCAACAAAGGAGTATCCTCTGGAATTCCCCCGACCGGGCTGGAGCCAGCAGAACCCGGAGGACTGGAAAAAGGCCGTTTTGGAAGGTATTCCCGAACTGCTCCGCGGCTTTGACGGCGCGGATGTGGCGGGAATCGGCTGTGGAGGCCAGATGCACGGCCTGGTGGTGCTGGACAAGGACGACCATGTGATTCGTCCCGCCATTCTCTGGAATGACGGCCGTACTGCCAAACAGGTGGACTACCTGAACAACGTCATTGGCAAGGATAAGCTGTCCCGGTGGACGGCCAATATCGCTTTTGCGGGCTTTACGGCACCGAAAATTCTCTGGCTGCGGGAAAATGAACCGGAAAACTTCGCGAAGATCGCGAAGATCATGCTGCCGAAAGATTATGTAAACTACATTCTCACCGGAGTACATTCCTGCGACTACTCCGACGCATCCGGAATGCTCCTGCTGGACGTGGAGCATAAGCGCTGGAGCAGGGAAATGCTGGATATCTGCGGCGTGTCCGAGAGCCAAATGCCGAAGCTCTTTGAAAGCTATGAGTGCATCGGCACCGTAAAGCCGGAGATTGCCAGGCTGCTGGGCATCCCGGAAACCGTCAAGGTCTGCGCCGGCGCCGGTGACAATGCCGCCGCAGCGGTGGGCACCGGGGTCGTCGGCGAGGGCGGATGTAATATCAGCCTCGGCACCTCAGGCACCGTGTTCATCTCCTCCGAAAAATTCGGCGTGGACAAGTTCAACGCCCTCCATGCCTTCGCCCATGCCGACGGCGGCTATCATCTCATGGGCTGTATGCTCTCCGCCGCCTCCTGCAACAAGTGGCTCATGGAGGATATTTTCCGAACCTCCGACTACGCCGCCGAGCAGGCGCCCATCACGGACGATAAGCTGGGCGAAAACCATGTGTACTTCCTGCCCTATCTCATGGGCGAGCGCAGCCCCATCAACGACACCAACGCCCGGGGAACCTTGATCGGCATGACCATGGATACCACCCGGGCCGATCTGACCCAGGCGGTGCTGGAGGGCGTGGCCTTTGCCATCCGGGACAGCGTGGAAGTGGCCAGAAGCCTGGGCGTTGCAATCAACAGCTCCAAGATCTGCGGAGGCGGCGCCAGGAGCCCCCTGTGGAAGAGGATTATGGCCAATGTTCTGAATATGGAGCTGCAGTCCGCCGCGTCCGAGCAGGGCCCCGGCATGGGCGGCGCCATGCTGGCCATGGTTGCCTGCGGGGAATACGCCAGCGTGAAAGATGCCTGCGCGGCAATCGTCCGTGTGGCTTCCACCGTCAAGCCGGAACCGGCGCTGGCGGCGAAATATGAGAAGCGCTACCAGCAGTTCCGAAAAATCTATCCCGCCTGCAAGGAATTGTTCGCGGACATACATTGACACGGAAAGGACTTGCTGATGCCTCCCCCATCAATCACCCGGTTCTCTGCCGGTGAATTTGGATATTTCATTTGACAGCGAAGCCTGGAACGATGTGTTGCTCGTCCCAGGCTTTTCTGCCGGCTGCAAAGCCGAATGCTACATACTCAGCACATTCCCCATTGTCATTGCCGCCTCTTTCTGCGCCGAGGTGGTGACATGGGCATAGGTATCCAGAGCGAATCCGGCAGAGAAGTGGCCCAGCATGCCGGATACCGTCTTGATGTCTACGCCGTTCTGGAGTGCGATGGTTGCGAAGGTGTGGCGGAGATCATGGAATCTGACTTTCGGAATGCCTGCTCTCTCCAGTACTCGCTTCAGCATATTGCTGACGCTGTCCGGTGAGAGGTACCGCCAGCGGGACACAATACGGAAGAAGGAGGGGATGTCTTTGCGGACATCCCCTCCTTGCGGCATTATTTCTTTTTACATCAGAATTTTCCGCCGCCGCCGCCGTGTGTGGAGCCGGAGCCGCCCTGGGAGCTGTCGGAATCCTTGGGCCTTGCGTGCCGGATAACCTGGGTATAGAGGAACAGATCCCGGCTGTCGGTTACCGTCAGGCTGTTTGCCTTCACATAGCTGTTGGCCGCCGCCTGCTTCCGAACGGATTTCAGATTGCCCTTCATGACGCCGGTGGCGATCAGCGCGATCAAAAAG
>JAQXIT010000069.1 GCA_029007925.1 Bacillota bacterium
GCGGAAGCCTTCTGGGGGTTTCTGCCGGAAGCCTTCTGCGGGTTCTTGCTGATGTCTGCACCAGCCTGCTTGATCTTGTTGTTCTTCACAGTGTTGCGGATGTAGACCAGACCGCCCTTGGGGCCGGGAACGGCGCCGCGGATGACGATCATGTTCAGTTCCGCATCCACCTGAACGATGTCCAGGTTCTCAATGGTGACCTGCTCCACGCCCATCTGACCGGCACCGATCTTACCCGGGAAAATACGGGACTGATGGGAGGAAGCGCCCATGGAACCGGCGTGACGGTGAACAGGGCCGCCGCCGTGGGTCATGGGGGTCCGGCCGGCGCCGTAGCGCTTCACAACGCCCTGGTAGCCGTGGCCTTTGCTGATGCCGGTGACGTCGATCTTGTCGCCGGCGGCGAATACGTCAGCCTTGACCTCGTCGCCCACGTTCATGGCGTCAGCGTTTTCAAGTCTGAACTCCTTCAGGTGCTTCTTGGGGGCAACGCCAGCCTTCTTCAGGTGGCCTGCCTCAGGCTTGCTGAGCTTGGACTCCTTCACGTCGCCAAAGCCCAACTGGACGGCTGCGTAGCCGTCGGTCTCGACGGTCTTCTTCTGAGTGACAACGCAGGGACCTGCTTCCACAACGGTAACAGGGATCACCTTGCCGCTCTCATCGAAGATCTGGGTCATGCCCACTTTTTTGCCGATGATTGCTTTCTGCATGTTGGTTTTTCTCCTTTTAATAGGTTATTGGTTGACAGCCCATTGGGTAGGCTTGCCAACATGACCCGTCCGCCCGATGCCAGACAGTGCGGGCAGCGGTAAGTCTGACGAGGACTTACAGCTTTATCTCTATCTCAACACCAGCGGGAAGATCCAGGCTCATCAGAGCTTCGACGGTCTTCTGGTTGGGGTTGAGGATATCGATCAGTCTCTTGTGGGTTCTTCTCTCGAATTGCTCCCGGCTGTCCTTGTTGACGTGCGGAGACCGCAGAATCGTCACGATTTCCTTCTTGGTGGGCAGCGGGATGGGGCCGGAAACCTGAGCGCCGTTGCGCTTGGCGGTCTCCACGATCTTGGCAGCGCTGGAGTCGATCAGCTGGTGATCGTAAGCCTTCAGCCGGATGCGGATCATTTCCTGGTTTGCCATGGTTTGTTTTCCTCCTTGAATGTAACGTACTCAGTTTGCTTAGTGGCTGGGTACGGTCGAACTGTTTGTTCACGCCGCCGTGCGTATCACTCCGGGCCATGAAAAATGGCCGACGCAAGCCGACCAATCCTCTGCCGCGGCGATATACGCCAGCGTAAACAGAAGCAGTTCAGCCGCCCGATGACCGGACATACTCCGCGGAAGTTACCGTTTTGCAACGCAATCTCCCGCATCATCGCATTGCGCGCATAATATCCCTACACACGCTCGATTATGATACCATTCCACGCAGGATTTGTCAAGTAGAAATTTAGAATAAATCACAAAAAATTCTCCGTAATTTCGGTCATTACGGAGAATTATTTTCTGTTTGGAGATCCTCGTCCTCCGCACCCATCGGGCACGGCTCCGCCAGCTCCAGAATCCGCCTAAGCTGCGCGCTGCGCTCCTCCGAGGTTCCCGCGTGGATGGAAAATGCGAAAATTTCCCAGTCCGGGAACAGCTTCCGGTATCTTTCGATTACAGCCTCCAGAAGCACGGAAATCTCCGCTCCGTTTGCCTGACCGATGGTTTCCAGGATCTCTTTACGCATTTTCGTTTCCTCCGTTTTGGTTAGTATTCTTATACGCACACTATCCCCAATGAGATTTTACTGCAATAATGAAGCAAAGTCAAGAACGGAGGCGCAGAAATGATACGTTACGACCGCCTGTGGCAGACAATGAAAGCGCGGGGCATCACCCAATACGACCTGTACACCCGCTACAACGTGAACCGGGCGCAGCTCAACCGGCTCCGGCACAATCAGAATGTGGAAATAAACACCATTGATAAGCTATGCAACATCCTGCACTGCCGCGTGGAGGATATCCTGGAGCATTTCCCCGACGACAACTGTTTCTGAGCCGCACAAGTTCAAAAACCGGGTGATTGCATGAAACACGGTAAGTATAACAATTCGCAGAAGGAAGCCACCGCGCGCTACAATAAAAAAGCCTACGACCGCATCAATGTCATCGTCCGCAAGGGGCGGCGGCAGATCATCAAAGACTTCGCCGCCAGTCAGGGCAAGAGCCTGAACCGCTTCATCTGCGACGCCATCGAAGCGGAAATGAATAAAAGCAAAACCGAGTGACTCCGCCGTTTCCGGCTGTGAATCACTCGGTTTTTGTCTTCCCCGGGGGGCTATCTGACTTCCCACTCCCGGATATGGCTGGCTTTTTCGTAGAGGCGCAGGTAGCTGTCGTAGCGGGTGGGCTGGATGCGGCCGTCGGCCACGGCGGCGGTGACGGCGCAGCCGGGCTCCTTCCGGTGGGAGCAGTCGCAGAACTGGCACCGCCCCAGATAGGGGGCGAAGTCCGGGAAGGCGTACTGCAGGTTGTCCTTCAGGATCACGTCCATCTGGTCGGTATCGAAGGAGGAAAAGCCCGGCGTGTCCGCCACATAGGTATCCTCCTCCAGCCGGTACAGCTCCACATGGCGGGTGGTGTGCCTTCCCCGCCCCAGCTTTTCGGACACGTCGCCGGTGGAAAGCCCCAGCTCCGGACACAGCCGGTTCAGCATGCTGCTTTTGCCTACGCCGGAATTGCCGGTGAAAGCCGTCAGCTTTCCCCGGAGCAAATCACGCAGCTCCTCCACGCCCTCGCCGGTTTCGGCGCTGGCGGGAATCACCGGAAATCCGGCTTCCCGGTAAATCCGAATCAGATCCACCGCGGGATCCAGATCGCACTTGTTGACGCACAGGATCACCGGAACCTCCTGGTCTCCGGCAATGGCCGCCACCCGGTCGATGAGGAATGGCTCCGTGATGGGGTTTACGTTGGCGGCGAATACCACCAGCGCGTCGATATTGGCCACCGCCGGCCGGACGAAGCCGTTCTTCCGGGGCAGGATCCGCTCCACCATGCCCTTTCCCTTTTCCACGGTGATCTCCACCATGTCGCCGGTGAGGGGGCTGCTGCCCTCCCTGCGCAAAATGCCTCTGGCCCGGCAGGAAACCATTCCCGCCGGGGTCAGGACATCGTAAAATCCACTGATGGACCGGAGAATCCGGCCTGTCTGCACATTATTCCCCATCCGGCACTTCCGGCGTATCCGGCGCGTCAAAATCCACGTCCACGGTTCCGTAGGTCTGGTTGTCAATCATCACCACGAAGGTCATGACGCCCTTGCCGGATACCCGGAACTCCGCTTCCACGGTACCCACGGGAATATCCCGCTCCTCGATGATGACGCCGTCCCGGTACAAGGTGAGCAGATAATTCTCGGTCTTGTCGGCGGGCAGCGCGATGCGGATGATCTTGTACACATAGTCGTCCGGCTCCGTGGTCTCGCTGGTGGGCGGGGTGACCGTGCCGTTCTTGCCGGTGGAAACCTTCAGAATGACGGTAGCGGTGACATTGACCTGCTTGCCGGCCGCCTGAGACTGGAACAGGATCTTACCCTCCGGTTCGTTGCTCTGCTCCGGGATCACCTGCACGTTTTCCTCCGCGAAACCGTTCAGAAGCAGCCATTTCACGGCGGTTTCCTCGGTGTATCCGCCGTTGACAAAGTCCACCATGGTCACCGTTTTCACGTTGGGGCCGGTGCTGATATACAGACGGATGGGGCCTTCCTCCGGAAGCGTGCCGCCCACACCGGGTTCCGTCCGGATGACGCAGCCCTTGGTCACGTCGGCGCTGGCTTCATAGTTGGTGAGGATCCGGTTGGGATCCACGCCCTGAACGTTGGTAAGGTAATTCTTCGCCTGTTCCTCCTCGTAGCCCACCAGATCCTCCATAACCTTGATGGAGGGCTCGGGGCCGGCGCTGACCACCACGGTGACCTTACTGCCCTTGGTGATGAGGGTTCCGGCTTTGGGATTCTGCTCAATAATCAGGCCCTTTGCGAATTCGTCGCTGTAGGTCCAATGATCCAGTTCCACCACATAATCGGTGGCTTTCGCCGCGTCGTCCAGGGACTTGTACAGCAGACTGGGAAGCTGCACCTGATTCTTGCTGTTGTCAATGTCGCTGCCGCTGCCCAGAAGCGCCACCAGGAAAATGACGATGGCCACCACCGCCACCACGGAGCAGAGAATGATGGCAACGGTTGCCACCTTGCTGCTCTTTTCCTCCTCCTCGATGACTTCCTCCCTGCGGCGCTGAGGCCGGGAGGCGGCCGGTTTGCCGGGGGTCTGTCCGGCAGGCCGCTTGGGTACGGTGCCGCCGCTCTGGGCGGCAACCCGCTCGGCGGTGCTTTTCGCCGCCGCCTGGGCAATGGCCGCGGTCTGCGCGGGGCTCTGGATCCGGGTGGCGTCGTCCATGCCGGTACTGGAGTTATAGTAGTCAAACAGGATCGTGGGATCCTTGCGGAATTCGTCCATATCGTAGAGCATGGCCTGGGCTGTGGGATAGCGCCGGTTGGGATCCTGCTCCATGGCCTTCATGATGATCTGCTCCAGGCCGCCGGGGATATTGGGATTCAGGGTGGAGGGCATGGGAGCCTTGCCGTTGATATGCTGGATGGCCACCGCCACCGGGGATTCGCCGTCGAAGGGAGGCCGGCCGGTCATCATCTCGTACATCACCACGCCCAGCGAATACAGATCGCTGCGGTTATCCACCCGGCCGCCCTTGGCCTGCTCCGGGGAGATATAGTGTACGGAGCCCAGGGCCTCCTTGGTCAGGGTGTTGCTCTTGGACATAACCCGGGCGATGCCGAAATCGGCCACCTTGACGGAGCCGTTTTTCAGCACCATCACGTTGTGGGGCTTGATGTCCCGGTGAATGATGCCCCGGCTGTGGGCATGATCCAGCGCTTTGGCGATCTGGATGGCGAAATGCAGGGTCTCCTTCCAGTTCAGGACGCCCTTCTTCTCCATATACTGCTTCAGCGTGATGCCGTCGATCAGCTCCATGACGATGTAGTCCGCGTCGTCGGAGGTGGACACGTCGTAAACCGACACGATGTTGGGATGGCTCAGCATGGCGACCGCCTGGCTTTCCGCGTGGAAGCGGCGGCGGAATTCCTCGTCCTGAGAATACTCATCCTTCAGGATCTTGATAGCCACCAGACGGTTTAACCGGTGGCAGCGAGCCTTGTACACCACGGCCATGCCGCCGGTGCCGATGACCTCCAATATTTCATACCGGTTGTCCAGCAACCGTCCAATATACTTATCCATAAGCGAAACTCCTTTCAAGACCGGTCAGATCAGCACCAGAACGCTGGTAACATTGTCCGGCGCGCCGCGGTTTTTTGCGATATCCAGCAGCCGCTGGCAGCAGTACTGCTTGTTGATCCCGTGAACCACCTCAAACAGGATCTCCTGATCGTCCATCATATTGGTCAGCCCGTCGCTGCACAGCAGCAGGCAGTCTCCCCGCTCCACGTCCAGCCGGAACACGTCGCATTCCGCCACCGGCTCCGTGCCGATGGCGCGGGTGATGTAGTTTTTCCCGGGGTAGGTTCTGGCACGCTCCGGGGTCAGTTCCCCCCGATCCACCATCATCTGCACCAGCGAGTGGTCTCTGGTGATCCGCCGGATGCCGCCCCGACCCACGCAGTAGGCCCGGCTGTCGCCCACGTTCACCACGGTGACCTCCCTGCCCTGCACCATGGCCGCCACCAGCGTGGTGCCCATGCCGGAGAATTCCTCAAGCTGCTGTGCCTGATCGAACACCGTGAAGTTGGCCAGCTTCACCGCGCCCCGGAGCATCTGCTCCGCCGCGTCGGCGTCCATGCCGGCCTTCCAGGTCTGCCGGATTTCCTCCACGAACACGTCCGCCGCCAGGGAACTGGCAACATTGCCGGATTTGGCGCCGCCCATGCCGTCGCATACGACGCACAGCAGGTTGTTGCGGTCCAACTGTTCCACACGATAGGTGTCCTGATTCTGGGATCGGACACATCCGGGGTCTGTCATGCCCCAACATTGCATTTGGGAATCACTCCTTTCGGGTAAGAGATGCGTGCTAAGTGGTTTCCTTCGTATATTTCCGCCGGAGCTGGCCGCAGGAGGCGTCGATGTCGCCGCCCAGCGTCCGCCGAACCGTGGCGGTGACGCCGCCGGATTCCAGCGTTTTCTGGAACCGGGATACCGCCTCCCGGGAGCTTGGCTTCAGGGGACTTTCCTCCACATGGTTCAGCGGGATCAGATTAAAGTGTGCCGGCAGCCCCTTCAGCCGGCGCAGCAGCTCTTTGGCATTGTCCGTGGAATCGTTGACGCCGTCGATCATGGCGTACTCGAAGGAAATCCGGCGGCCGGTGGCGTCGTAGTAGCGACGGCAGGCTTCGATGAGTTCCTCGCTGGGATACGCCCGGTTCACCGGCATGATGGTGTCCCGGATGGCGTCGTTGGGCGCGTGGAGGGACACCGACAGGGTAAGCTGCAGCTTTTTCGCCGCCAGCTCGTCGATTTTGGGCACCAGTCCGCAGGTGGACAGGCTGATGTGGCGCATGGAGATGTTCATGCCGTCCTCGCTGTTGACCAGCTCCAGGAACCGCATCACGTTGTCGAAATTGTCCAGCGGCTCGCCGATGCCCATGAGAACGATGTGGGACACCGGAAGTCCGGAATCCACCTGGGTGAACAGCACCTGATCCAGCATCTCGAAGGGTTCCAGCTTCCGCACCAGGCCGCCCAGGGTGGAGGCGCAGAAGGCGCAGCCCATCCGGCAGCCCACCTCCGTGGAGATGCAGACGGTGTTTCCGTAGTGATAGCGCATCAGCACCGTCTCCACGCAGTTGCCGTCGGACAGCCGCCACAGATATTTTATGGTGCCGTCCCGCTGAGATTCCTGCTTTCGCACCACTTCCGGCGGGCAGATGGGATAATCTTTCGCCAGCGTGTCCCGGAGGGACTTGGGCAGGTTGGTCATTTCGTCGTAGCTTCGGACGCCCCGGTGGAGCCAGGTGTACACCTGCTTGGCCCGGAAGCTGGGCTGCCCCATGTCCTTCAGAACCGCGCTCAGCTCCGGGAGCATCATGGATTTCAGATTCTTGCTCATGTTTTTCTCCGCAGACGGCAGATGAAGAAGCCGTCGGTGTCGTATTCGCCGGGAACCAGCGTCAGCATTCCGTCGGTGTTTTCCGAGAATGGGCGGGGCAGTTCCAGCTTTTCCGGGTAATAATCCGGCCGCCGGGTCAGGAAGGCCTTCACCACGTCCTCATTCTCCCGGCGCAGCAGCGTACAGGTGGAGTACAGCAGCGTGCCGCCGGGGCGGACGTACTTGGCCTGATTGCACAAAATCGCAAGCTGCAGCTTGGGCAGCTCCGCCATGGACGCCGGATCCTTGAAGCGGATATCCGGCTTTTTGCGGATGATACCGTAGCCGGAGCAGGGCACATCCGCCAGCACCACGTCCATTTTGTCCAGCCACTGTCCGTTTTCCCGGGTGGCGTCCTGAAGCGTCGCTTCGATATTATCAAGACCCAGCCGCCGGGCGCCTGCCCGGATCAGCCCGATCTTATGCTCGTGGACATCGCAGGAGAGGATCTCTCCCCCGCCCGCCATGGCGATGGCCGCCGCGAAGCTCTTGCCGCCGGGGGCGGCGCAGCAGTCCAGCACCCGGGTGCCGGTGGGGATTTGGGCGCACTGCACGCTGAGCTTCGCCGCCGGATCCTGCACATAAAACAGTCCCTGCCGGAAGCTCTCCAGTTCCTCCATGCTGCCGGTGTTACCCAACACCAGGCAGTCCGTCATCCACCCATGGGGCTGGACGGTCACATTCTCCCGCTCCAGCGCCTCCGTCAGCACCCCGGAAGTGGTTCTCAGGGTATTCACCTGGATCACCGTCCGGGGAATCTCATTGTCCGCTGCCAGCATGACCTCCAGTCTGGGGCTGCCGATGCTGTCCCGCAGCGCTTCCATCAGCGCCCGGGGGTGGCTGTAGCGATCCTCCGGCGCCGTAGGCTCCGTCAGCGTTCCCTTGCCGCGGACCGCGGCACGCAGCACCGCGTTGACCAGTCCCGGCGCGTAGGAAAGCTTTCTGCAATATTTTTTCGCCAGCGCCACGGATTCGTTCACCGCGGCGGAGTCGGGAATTTTATCCAATTCCAAAATCTGGTACAGCCCCAGATGGAGGATGTCCCGCACCGCGGGGTGCAGATCCTTCACCCTGCCCGTCAGGAGCTGCTTCAGGTAAAAGTCCAGCCTGTTCCGGTTCTGCAGCACGCCGTAGGCCAGCCGGGCGGCCAGCGCCGCGTCTCTGCGATCCAGCTTGTCCCGGGCAATGTATTCCTTCAGAATGCCATTGATCCAGGCCTCCTGCTTCCGGCAGGCGATCAGCGCGTTCAGCGCCGTTTCCCGGGGAGACATGGCTTAAACCTCCAGAGGGTGACCCCGGAAATAGTCCGGTGCCGCCATCCGCTTGCCGCCCTCGGCCTGCAGCTCCCGGATTTCCACCGCGCCCTGGCCGCAGGCCACCAGCAGGCCGGTTTTGGTCAGGCCCAGAATGGTACCCGGCGCGCCGGAGCCCTCCGCGATGACGGTGGCATGGATTTTGAATTTCGTACCCGCCAGCTCCGCCGTGGCCACCGGCCAGGGATGCAGTCCCCGGACGTGGTTGTGGACCTGGGCGGCGGTGCGGCTCCAGTCGATGGGGCTCATGGTCTTGTCCAGCATGGGGGCGTAGGAAACCAGTGCCGGATCCTGAGGCGTCCGCTCCACTTCCCCCGCGGCCATCCGGCCAAGGGTTTTGCTCAGCAGGGCGGCGGCAGGCTCCTCCATACGGCGCAACAGCTCGCCCGCGGTCTCGTTGGGGCCGATGGGCAGAGTGGAAACGTCGATCATATCGCCGGCGTCCATTTCCCGGCACAGATACATGGCCGTCACGCCGGTTTCCGTCAGTCCGTCCAGCACCGCCCACTGATAGGGCGCGGAGCCCCGGTATTTGGGCAGGATGCTGGCGTGGATATTGATACAGCCCCTGGGCGGAATATCCAGCACGCTCTGGGGCAGGATTCTGCCGTAGGACACCACAGCGATAACATCGGGCTTCAGCGCCCGCAGGGCTTCCACCGTTTCCCCGTCCCGGAAGTTCTCCGGCTGATACACGGGGATCCCGGCGGCCAGCGCCGCCTCCTTGACGGCGGAAAACGCCGTTTTCATGCCCCGACCCTTGGGTCTGTCCGGCTGGGTATAGGCTGCCGCCACGTCGAAGCCGTCGGCCAGCAGTCTTTTCAGGCAGGCCGCCGCGATATCCGGCGTACCCATAAACACAATCCGCATTCCCGTTCCTCCGAAAGGTTAGTCGTCGGCCTCCAGCTCCTCATCGGTCAGAAACCGATCCATGACCTGGGTATACAGGATGCCGTCCAGATGATCCAGTTCATGACAGAAGCACCGGGCGGTCAGTCCCTCGCCCTCCGCCTCGAACCAGTTGCCGTCCCGATCCTGGGCCCGAACCCGGGCGTGATTGGGGCGCTTCACCAGGCCGTAGCGGCCGGGAACGCTGAGGCAGCCCTCCGCCCCCACCTGCTCGCCGTCGGTCTCCACCAACTCCGGGTTCACCAGCTCCAGAATCTCCTGGCCGTTGTCCACCAGAACCACCCGCCGCAGGATTCCCACCTGGGGTGCCGCCAGACCCACGCCGTTGGCGTCGATCAGGGTCTCGCGCATATCATCCAGCAGCTTATGGAGCCGCCAGTCAAAGCTGTCCACCGGTCTGCAGACCTTGTGCAGTGCCGGATCCTTGTCCGTCAGAATTTTTCGTAAGCCCATAGTATTTCCTCTCTATTCTTCAAATCCGTTGACATCGGCAAAGGCGGACACACCCCGGTTGCCGCTGTCCTGGGCAAACTGCCGCAGCAATCCGGCGATCAGCCGCCGCAGGGGCCGGGTCATCCGGCACCGCAGGGTCAGCCGGTAACGGAAATGATAGTTGATCTTCGGCACCGCGCAGGGAGCGGGCCCCAGAATCTGGCATTGCTCCCCGGCATAGTCGCTCTGCCGCAGGCAGGCCGCCAGACTGTCCCGGAATTTGGCCGCGCCCCGCAGAACCCGGGTCTCTTCCCTTCCCAGGAAGGTCACCGACGCGGCGTCCCCGAAGGGCGGAAGCCCCTGCAGCCGCCGCAGTTGGATTTCCAGCTCGTAGAAGCCGTCGTAATCCTGATTGGCCGCCAGTTCCAGCACCTTATGCTTGGGCGCCATGGTCTGGATCACCGCCCGGCCGGGGGTGTCGCCTCTTCCGGCTCGGCCCACCACCTGGGTCAGCATATGGAAGGTGGTCTCAGCCGCCCGGAAGGAATCCGCGTACAGGCTCATGTCCGCGTCCAGCACGCCCACCAGCGTCACATCCGGCAGATTGAGGCCTTTGGCCACCATCTGGGTACCGATGAGCACCGGCACCCGCTGCTTCTGAAAATGCCCCAGAATTTTCTCGTGGGTGTTCACGGCGCTGACGGTATCGGAGTCCATCCGGTCGATTTCCATATCCGGAAACAGCTCCAGCAGCTCCTGCTGCGCCTTCTGTGTCCCGGTTCCCACCCGCTTCAGGGGGCCTCCGCAGGCGGGGCACCGCCGGGGTACCGGCTGGGAATAGCCGCAATGGTGGCACATAACCCGCTCGTTGGCACTGTGATAGGTGAGTCTGGCGCTGCAGCGGGGACATTCCGGCGCTTCGCCGCAGTCCACGCACATGAGGTACCGGCTGTTGCCCCGCCGATTCAGGAACAGAATCGTCTGCTTTCCCTGCTCCCGGGTCTGCCGGAGATCCTCCAGCAGCTCCCGACTGAAAGCCAGATCGTTGCCGTTTTTGATTTCCTCCCGCATATCCACGATGCGAACCTGCGGAAGGGGCTTGCCGCCGAAGCGGTTCTTCAGCGTATACAGCCGGTAGTCGCCGGATTTTGCCCGGTACATGGTCTCCACGGAGGGAGTAGCCGAGCCCAGCACCACCAGCGCCTTTTCTTTGCTCCCCCGCCAAAGGGCCACCTCGCCGGCGGCGTAGCGGGGGGAATTTTCGGATTTATAGGAATGCTCCTGCTCCTCGTCCAGTATGATAAGGCCTAATTGTGAACTGGGTGCAAACACCGCGCTGCGGGTTCCCACGATCACCTTGGCCTCACCGGAACGAACCCGCTTCCACTGGTCGCAGCGTTCCCCCGCCGTCAGGCTGCTGTGCAGCACGGCGATTCCGTCGCCGAAATAACCGGCCAGCAGGCTCAGGAGCTGGGGTGTCAGAGCGATCTCCGGCACCAGAAGCAGCGCCGCCCGGCCGCCGTCCAGACATTTCCGGATCAGCTTCAGGTAAACGGCGGTTTTCCCGGATCCGGTGACGCCGTAAAGCAGTGCGGTGCCGGGCTCCGGCTGCTCCATCTGCCGGGACAGCCCCTCAAAGGCCGCCTGCTGCTCCCCGTTCAGTTCCAGGGGGCCTTCCGGCGCCGTGGGGCGGATCTGACTGCAGCGCAGTACCGGCTGCTCCGTCAGCTTCAAATACCCCAGTGTCTCCAGCCGCCGGACGGTGGCCGGTTTGGCGCCGGTATAGTAGCACAGCTCCTTGACGGAAACGCTGCCGAGGCCGCACATCAGTTCCAGCACGCTGCGCTGCATGGGCGCCCGGAGGCACTGGGCGGCATAGGCCATGACCTCCTCCGCCGGCGCGGCCAGCGTGGCGATCTTCTCGGTTTTGTCACCGACCTGACGGAGAAATTCCCCGGAATCGGTGATCCATTTCTTCCGGCGCAGATACTTCAGCGCCGTCTCCAGCGCTTCCGGCTCCGGCACCGCCGCACGCAGCGCCGCTTCCGGCGCCTCGCCCCCCGAATCCCGCAGAAGCTCCAGAATTTTCAGAGCATCGGGCTGCCGGGGCGGCTTTTCCTGCCAGCTCAAATCCTCCGTCAGACGGCAGGTATCCTTCCGGCGGAATCCCACGCCCGCCGGGAGAATGACCCGGATGGCGTCGTAAAAGGTACAGAAATACCGCTCCCGCAGGAAGGCCGCCAGCCGGAGCATATGCTCCGTCAGCAGCGGCTCATCGTCCAGAAGCCGCTCCACCGTTTTGAGACCGTCGGGGGTGTCCTCTTCCAGCGCCAGCACCACACCCTCGCAGCGGCGGTTGCCCTTGCCGAAGGGTACCGTGACCCGGGTTCCCACGGAAAGGGTCATTCCCTCCGGGATCCGGTAGGAATAGGGCTTGTCAATGGCAAAATTGGCCGCCGAAACAGCGATTTTCGCGATCAATGCCCATTCCCTCCTTCCGGCAGACGCGGAAAACTCAATTCATATACTCGTCCTTCAGGCCGGCGGTGAGCTTGCCCTCGGCAACCTCCTGAATGGCCAGCGTCACCGGCTTTTCCGGCAGCTCCTCCTGAAATTCCTCCGCCTCGGCGGCAATCTGGCGGGCCCGGTGGGCAACCAGATTCACCAGCAGATAACGGCTCTCAACATGTTTCAGCAAATCCGCAACAGGGGGGTACAGCATAATTCATTTCCTCCATCTTTATTCGCCGCAGTAACCGGCGATAATCTTCAAAATTTGATCGGCGCACAGATCCACCTGAGTATTGATGACCACATGGTCATACCAGCGGCTCTGGTCCATTTCCCATTCGGCACGTTTCAGGCGCAGGCATACCTGCTCCTCGGAGGTGTCGCCCCGACCCCGGAGCCGGCGCTCCAGCTCCTCCATGGAGGGCGGCGCCACGAAAATCAGCTTGGCATCCGGGCATTTCCGGCGGACGTTGGCGGCGCCTCTGGGCTCCACGTCCAGAATCACGTTGCCCACAGCCAGCTTCTCCTCCAGTTGATCCTTCGGCGTTCCGTAGTAGCTGCCCATGTGGGAATCGTACTCCAGAAACGCGTCCTCCGCGATCATCTGCTCGAAGCGATCCCGGGTGACGAAATAATAATTGACGCCCTCCGCTTCTCCGGGTCTGGGCGGGCGGGTGGTGGCGGACACCGAGAAGCGCAGATCCTCCCGCGCCGCGATGACCTTTGCCAATACCGTGCTTTTCCCCACGCCGGAAGCTCCCGAGATCACAAACAGCTTTCCTTTGCTCATTCTTTCTCCTCCGTCTGCCTGTCCTCCATCCGCGCGGAAAGGGTCTCCGGCGAAACCGCGGACAAAATTACATGATCCGTATCCATCAGGATCACCGCTTTGGTCTTATGTCCATAGGACGCGTCGATCAGCATTCCCCGATCCCGCGCCTCCTGCACCACACGCTTTACCGGCGCGGAATCCGGAGAAACCACGGCCAGCAGCCGGTGGGCGGCAATCATACTGCCGAACCCGATATTGACCAGCTTCATAATGCCCTCTCACTCAATGTTCTGGGTCTGTTCCCGGATCTTTTCCAGCTCCGCCTTGATCTCCACGACGATGCGGGCCAGCGCCACGTCGCTGCACTTGGAGCCGATGGTATTGGCCTCCCGGTTCATTTCCTGCAGCAGGAAGTCCAGCTTTCGGCCGATGGCGCCGCCGCCCGTCAGCATGGCGTTCATCTGATCCAGATGGCTGCGCAGGCGGACGGTCTCCTCATCCACCGCCACCTTGTCGGCGAAGATGGCCGCCTCCGTGAGTACGCGGCTTTCGTCGATGGCGGTATTGGCCAGCACCTCCCGGAGCTTGGCCTCCAGCCGGGCCCGGTAATCGGCCACGGTCTGGGCGCCTCCCTGCTCCACCCGTGCCACCAGACCCAGAATGGTCTGCCCGCGGCTGCGCAGATCGGCCTCCAGCGCGACGCCCTCGGCGCGGCGCATGGCATCGTGATTGTCCAGCGCCTTGCGCACCACCTGCATCAGGTCGGATAGGAGCTGCTCCTCGTCGGTCTCCGGCTTTTCCACCGTGAACACCTCCGGCAGCCGGGACAGAACGGACACGCTGATGTCGTCCTGAACGCCATACTCCGTTACCATCTGCCGCATGGCGGCCAGATATCCTTCCACAACACTCCGGTTCAGGCTGACGGAGGTATCCTCCCCGGATTCCGACCGGACGGAGATGAATACATCCACCTTCCCTCGGGAGATCGCAGCTTTCACCGCCTGTTTCACCGCGTCCTCCGCGAAGGACAGACTTCGGGGCAGCTTTACGCCGCAGTCGAGGTAGCGGTTGTTGACGGAGCGGAACTCCACCGTAAATTCACGGCCGTTGACCGTTTCCACTGCCCGGCCGTAGCCGGTCATACTTTTAATCAAGGTCATCATCCCCATTTACCCGGGAATCCAACGGATATCCCGTAATTGTATAGACGGTTTTTTGCTTCCGAACCACTTCCCGGTCGTAGAGCACGGCTCCGGCGATGCCCGCCGCGAAGGCGGCACAGCCCGTCAGCGCGCCCTGCCGCCACAGCAGGGCTCCCAGGGCGTAGCCCAAGAAGAACAGCACCAGCGGCAGAAGATACAGCACCGCGGCCGCCGCCAGAACGGGGCCGGACTCCGCCCGAACCGTGACCAGCTCTCCCGGCTTGGCGCCGATGGCGTTCACCGCCGTGAACAGCACCGTTTCCTGCCGGGCGCCGCAGCCGGCGCACTTGTGGCAGTCTCCGGAACAGGCGCTTTCCCGCAGCCGAACCACCTGAGCGGTGCCGTCCTCACGGACACTTCGTACCCGGACGAGCTGCTCCATCAGGGCGTTCCCCCGTTGCCTTCTTTCAGCTCCACTGCGATCTCGTAGGTGCCCACCACGCCCACTCCGGCGTAGTCCCCGGAATTGGTGATGAGAACCTGCGCTTTGTACAGACCGGAGCCAACCCCCGCGTTGGTCAGATCCACCCGGATCAGCAGATCCTCGGAGGTGATCTTCTGGATCATCACGGCGGGGCCCCGCAGAGTCAGCGTCACCTTGGGCGCCACATAAGCCACGGTCATGCCCTTGGGCAGGCCGATCAGCTCAACATTGGACACCGACAGGGGCTTGGAATCCAGTCCCGCGTAATGGATGCTGACAGTCACTTCATCCTGGCCCGTCAGGTTGTCGATACCTTCCGGCAGCACAATGGGGAAGGTTTTTTCCGTATCCTTCAGATACTCCTCGGAATTCAGGTTCATGACGCCCACGGTCAGGGTGTCGCCCAGATTCTCCAGCAGCCGTTCGCTTCCGGCAACCCGGATGGTGGTGGGATCCAGGGTAATGGTGGTGTTGACCTCCGTGGCGCCGCCGCCATAGGTGACGCTCAGCAGCAGCTTCACATCCTTGACCCGCTGGATCTTGACGGTTACGCCAACCTCCGCCACATTGGTCTGCACCTGGGCGGCATCCACCGGCTCGCCCGCCGCGTCGCAGAGGGTGAAGCGATAGCTCTGGCTGACGGTATCCGTCTGATCCTGCAGATCCACGCCGATCCGGGCCTGGGTGATCCGGTCAATCACGCTCTTGGGGCCGGTGATGGTGACCTTGTCGTGATCCAGCACGGTATCTTCCTTTTTCACGATATAGTCCGCCGGGACGGAGCCGATATAGTCCACCGTCACGTCCACATCCTTGCTGCCCCATTCCACGATGTCCAGCGTGATCCAGTCCGGCGAGCGGCTCAGCACCTCAAAGGCGTTGTCGGCGAATTCGCCGGGGTAGGAAATGCTGTAGTCCAGCGACTGCTGACCGGGATCGTTGATTCGGGACAGATCCACGATCAGGGTGATGTCGGAATTTTTCAGTTTGTTCAGATCCACGCGGTTGCCCCGCAGCTTCAGGGTTACGGCAGGCTCCTTGTCGGTGGTAATCATCAGGCCCTTCTCCTTCAGCACCGACTCGTTGTAGAGAACCACGGGAATATTATAATAGGTATTCTCCGACCCCGGATTGACCACCGTGACCACATACATCCAAAGGCCGAAGGCGATCACCAGGGACAGCAGCGCGTAGATGACTTTATTCTTCATTCCTGCCCCTCCTTGCCCATTCTGTGCAGCTTCTGACGCAGGCGAACCACCAGATTTTCCTCATCCTTCGTTTCCTCGGGGCAAAGCTCATTGGTCAGCAGGCGCTCCAGGGTCTGGGGAGCCAGATGGCGCTTGAGCATGCCGCCCACCGCCACGGAAATGGTGCCGGTCTCCTCGGAAACGATGACCACCACCGCGTCGGAGGCTTCGCTCATGCCAACGCCCGCCCTGTGACGGGTGCCCAGATCCGCGCTGAGGCGGCTGCTCTCCGAAAGGGGAAGCACGCAGCCGGCGGCGGCGATCTTGCCGTCCCGGATAATCATGGCGCCGTCGTGCAGCGATGCCTTGGGGAAGAAAATATTGCGGATGAGCTGCTCGGAAACCAGGCCGTCGATGACCGTGCCGGTCTTGAACTGCTCATCCAGCCGGTTGTCCCGGGCGAACACGATCAGCGCGCCCACCCGCTCCCGGCTCATGACCTCGCAGGCCTGCACCGTCTGATTGATGATGTCGGACACATCCTGGCCGGTTTTTTCCGCGGAAAACAGCTTTTTCAGCCGCACATTGCTCAGGTGATCCAGCATCCGCCGCAGCTCCGGCTGGAACAGAATCACCAGCGCCAGCAGGCCGATCTGCATAAACTGGCTGAGGATGAAGCTGACGGTATAGAGATTCAACAGATCCGTCAGCCACGCCACCACAATGATGGCCAGCACCGTCACCGCTACCCGCCGGATGCTTTTGCTCCGGAAAAAGGGGAACAGCTTATACAGCAAATACGCCACAACGATAATATCCAGAAAGTCCGTCCAGCGCATTCCGGCCAACTGCTGGAAAAATTCCCGTATCGTATCCATGATCCCGCATTACCTCACTTCTGCCCTTTTTCTCTCTGCACTGTGCAGTTCGCATAACAAGCCTATTATCTGTTCTATTATAGCGGATTCCCTCTTGGATAGCAATAGAAAACTGAAATATTTTTACCCTCTCAGGGACGGACACCGGGTCAGCGCCCGCCGCAGAGCTTCATTCTGCCCGGGGCAGGCGTCATAGCCGAAGCTGATCCGCACGGTGCCGCTGTCCAGCGTACCGGCGCTTTCGTGAGCCAGAGGTGCGCAGTGGAGCCCCGCCCGAACGGCGATCCCCAGCTTGGCAAGCTGTCCGGCGGTGTCCTCACAGTCTCCCGCCGGCACGAAGGATACCGTTGCCGCCTGATGCTCCCCCGCGAACACACGCACGCCCAGTCTCCGCAAATCCCGGACGCATTCCTCCAGTCCCCGATGCTCCCGCCGGCAGACGGTATTGACGCCGGTTCGGCGCAGATACCCCAGTCCCGCGGCCAGCCCCGCGATTCCCGGCACGTTCAGCGTCCCCGCCTCCCCCCGATCCGGCAGGAAATCCGGCATGGTCTGCCGGGCGGACTCGCTGCCGGTGCCGCCGGCGATCAGAGGCTCCGGGCTGCGCCCGCACAGCAGCAGTCCCGTTCCCTGGGGCCCCAGCAGCCCCTTGTGTCCCGGCATGGCGATGAAGTCCGCCCCCAGCGCTCTGAGACTGACTGGCAGCGTTCCGGCGGACTGAGCGGCATCCAGAATAAAGGGCACCCGGTACCTGCGGCACAGCGCCGCCATTTCCTCCGCCGGCAGGATATAGCCGAACACATTGGACACATGGGTGAATACCGCCGCGTCCGCGCCCCGCCGCAGAGCGTCCTCAAATTCCGTCAGCGTGTCGTCCCAGTCAAACAGCTTCCGTCCCGCCACTGTCACGTTCACGCCCATCATGTGCAGGGGTCTTGTCACCGCGTTGTGTTCAAAGCCGGAGATCACCGCCCTGCCGCCGGGCTTCAGCAGGGTGCGGATGGCGATATTCAGGCCGTGGGTGCAGTTGGCGGTGAACACCACCTGCTCCGGCTGACAGTCAAACAGTGCCGCCGCTTCTTCCCGGCATTCGTAGACCTTCCGCGCCGCCTCCATGGCCGCTTCATAGCCGCCTCTGCCGGGATTGGCGCAGCGGCGCAGCGCCTCCGCCACGGCGATGCCTACGGCGGCAGGCTTATGAAAGGACGTGGCTCCATTGTCCAGATAGATCATAGCTCCCGTTCCTCCGGTCTGCCGTCCCGGTCAAGAACGTAGGTTTTCCCATGGTACAGTTGATTCTCCCGCAGCAGCTCCACCGCGTTCAGGATATCCTGTCCCCGGATCCGCAGGCAGTAGCCGCAGCCACGATCCGACAGCTCCTTTGGCGTCCGCCGCAGCCCGCAGTCGATGCCCCGGTTCCGAAGCAGCCGTTCCCCCTTCTGCGCGAAGGTCACCGAGCGAAAGGTGACAAGCCAGTGATTCCTCATAGCGATCCCTCCCGGCTCAGCCTATGTCCACCCCGTCGAAAAAGTGCAGAAGAAACGCCGGAAAGCATACCGCTTTCCGGCGTAACGATTCAAATTAAGCCTTCCCGCCGTCAGGTTCCGTTGCCTCTCAGCTCGATGATCTGATCCCGCAGGACGGCGGCGTATTCGTACTCCATCATCCGGGCGGCTTCCTTCATCTGCTTCTCCAGGCGGGCAATCTCCTTCTCCTTTTCCGCTCTGGTCATCTTGACGCCGGTTCTGCCCTTCCGCTCGGCGGTGGGCGAGGAGATCTCGATCAGATCCCGGACGGATTTGATGATGGTTTTCGGCACGATGCCGTGCTCTTCGTTGTAGGCATTCTGGATCTTCCGCCGGCGGGCGGTCTCGTCCATGGCGGAGCGCATGGATGGCGTCACCGTATCCGCGTAAAGGATGACCCGTCCTTCGGCATTCCGCGCGGCCCGTCCGATGGTCTGGATCAGGCTGGTTTCGCTTCTCAGGAAGCCCTCCTTGTCCGCGTCCAGCACCGCCACCAGACTGACCTCCGGCAGATCCAGTCCTTCCCGCAGCAGATTGATGCCCACCAGCACGTCGAATTTCGCCATCCGCAGATCCCGGATGATCTCCATGCGCTCCATGGCGCCGATATCCGCGTGCATATAGCGAACCCGGATGCCCGCTTTCTGCAGATAGGTGGTCAGATCCTCCGCCATTTTCTTGGTCAGGGTGGTCACCAGCACCCGCTCGTCCCGGGCGGCGCGGGCGTTGATCTCGCCGATGAGATCGTCGATCTGACCCTCGATGGGCCGCACCTCCACCTGGGGATCCAGCAGACCCGTGGGACGGATGACTTGCTCCACGATCTGGCCGGAGCGGGTTCTCTCATACTCCCCGGGGGTGGCGGAAACATAGATCACCTGATGAATCTTGCTGTCGAATTCCGTAAAATTCAGGGGGCGGTTGTCGTAGGCCGAGGGCAGGCGGAAGCCGTAGTTCACCAGCGCGTCCTTCCGGCTCCGGTCGCCGGCGAACATGGCACGGCACTGGGGCAAGGTCACATGGCTCTCGTCAATGAACATCAGGAAGTCCTCGGGGAAATAGTCCAGCAGCGTGGTGGGCGGCGTTCCCGGCGCCCGGCCCTGAATGACCCGGGAATAATTCTCGATGCCGTTGCAGAAGCCGATCTCCGTCAGCATTTCCAGATCATAAGCCGTCCGCTGGGCGATCCGCTGGGCTTCGATCAGCTTGTCGTGGGCCCGGAACCAGGCCACCTGCTCATCGCACTCCCGCTGGATCTCCAGCATGGCCCGCCGGAGCTTTTCCCGGGAGGCCACATAGTGGCTGGCGGGATAGATGGCCACATGGTCGATATACCGCTCCGCCACGCCGGACACCGCGTTGATCTCGCTGATCCGGTCGATCTCGTCGCCGAAAAATTCCACCCGGATGGCTCTGCCCGACCAATAGGCGGGGTACACCTCCAGCGTATCCCCCCGAAGCCGGAATTTGTTTCGGGAGAAGTCCAGATCGTTGCGCTCGTATCGGATTTCCGTCAGCTTCCTCAGGATCTCCTCCAGGGGCCGCTCCTGTCCCACCCGCAGAGAGATGACCATGCTCTTATAGTCGATGGGGTCGCCCAGACCGTACAGGCAGCTCACCGACGACACCACAATCACGTCCCGCCGCTCGAACAGGGCGGAGGTGGCGGAGTGGCGCAGCCGGTCGATCTCCTCGTTGACCGAGGCGTCCTTTTCGATATAGGTATCCGTGTGGGCGATATAGGCCTCCGGCTGGTAGTAATCGTAGTAGGAAATGAAGTACTCCACGGCGTTGTTGGGGAAAAATTCCCGGAACTCCGAGCAGAGCTGGGCCGCCAATGTTTTATTGTGCGCCAGCACCAGAGTGGGACGGTTCAGCTTCTCGATGACCGAAGCCATGGTGAAGGTCTTGCCGGAGCCGGTGACGCCCAGCAGCGTCTGCTCCCGCAGTCCCCAGTTGACGCCGTTGACCAGATTGGTGATGGCTTCCGGCTGATCGCCGGAGGGCTTGTAGTCCGAAATCAGTTGAAAATGATCCATACGATCCTCCCTCAGATGGGCAAGCGGCAGTCTCTGGGGTGATAATACCCGGACTGGGCCATCGATACATAATCGCCGTCGGCCACCACGATGTGATCCGCCAGCTCGATGTCCACGGCGTTCAGCGCGTAGGCCAGACGGATGGTGGTGAGCCTGTCCTCGTCGGAGGGCAGGGCAATGCCGCTGGGATGGTTGTGCGCCAGCACCACGGAGGTGGCGTTTTCTCCCAGCGCCATCTCCACGATTCTGCGGATGGGGACGCCGGCGGAGTTGACGCTGCCTTCTCCCACCTTTTTGCAGCTGATAACCTTGCATTTGCCGTCCAGGCACAGGAGAAACACCGTTTCGTTCCGCCTTCCCTCAAAGAAGGGGATCATGTACTCGGCGCACATATCCACATTGGTCAGGATCCGGTTCACCGCCTGCTCCTGCACCGAATAGTACCGGATGACCTCCATAATCATGTGCAGATACCGGGCGGTGCTTTCCCCGATTCCCTTCACCTGCATCAGCTCCCGGGTGGGCGCCTGAAGCACCTTGGTAATGGAGCCGAAGGCATCCAGCAGCGCGTGGGCGATGGGATTGGTGTCCTGCTTGGGAATGCAGTAAAACAGCAGCAGCTCCAGAACCTGAACCTGCTCGAAGTTGTCCAGGCCCTCTTTTTCGAAGCGCTCCTTGAGACGCTGGCGGTGTCCGTCGTGCATCGACATATTTTTCACCTCAAAACCGGGTTTTCCCTTGCTATTTTCGCCATTTTCCGCTAAAATAGCAGAAAGGTCGAATTTTGTCGAAAATACGCCAGGGTACTTTTTCAGAAATCTGCACAAGCTATGCCATGAGGAGGAACATCATGGAACAAACGGAAGAAATGACAATACTGCTGAACCGGATGCCCAGCCCCGCTTTCTTTGTCAGCGGCGGCAGAATCACCCACGCCAACCCCTCCGCCCTCAGCCGGCTGATCGCCGTAGGGGACGCGGTTGGGGAGATGCTGGTCACCGGCGCCCAGGAATACGCGGAGTTTCAGGGCGGGTGCCTGTACCTGACACTGCGCATCTGCGGTGTTCCCTGCGAGGCCTCCGTCACCCGAATGGGCGGGTTTGACTGCTTCGTTCTGGAGCAGGAGGCGGATCAGGCGGAGCTTCAGGCCATGGCGCTGGCGGCCCGGGAGCTTCGGGGGCCGCTGTCCACCGTTATGACCGTAGCGGACCGGCTGTTCCCCCTGACCGGCACCGACGACAGCCCCGAGACCCAGAATCAGGTGTCACGAATCAACCGGGGTCTGTTCCAGATGCTCCGCATCGTCAGCAATATGTCCGACGCCTACCGTTACAGTCAGGATACGGCGCCCCGGCTGGAAATCCGGGACGTCTGCGGGATTCTGGAGGAGCTGTTCCGGGAAATCGCGCCGCTGATCCGCTGCGCGGGGGCGGAACTGCGCTACACCGTCCCCACGGAAACGGTGTACTGCCTGGTGGACGAGGAGAAGCTGGAGCGGGGCATCCACAACATCCTGTCCAACGCGCTCAAGTTCACGTCCAAAGGCGGCACCATCGACGCCAGAGTGGTGCGCCGGGGCAGTATGCTGTTTCTGACCGTCCGAAACGACGGCACCGGCGAGGGGCTTTCCGGCAGTCTTTACCGGGATTTCCGCCGGGCGCCCGGCATCGAGGAGGGCCGGTTCGGCATCGGTCTCGGCATGGTGCTGATCCGCAGCGCCGCTACCGCCCACGGCGGAACGGTTCTGCTGGAGCAGAACGCGGAGCTGGGAACCCGGATCACCATGTCCATCGCCATCCGGCAAAACAGCGACGCCTCCGTCCGGGCTTCCGTCCTGCATGTGGACTATGCCGGAGAGCGGGATCACCGCCTGCTGGAGCTGTCGGACAGCCTGCCGGTGTCCCTGTACCGGTCGGAAAATATCAACTGAACCGCCTGACCCGGAACCCCGGGTCAGGTTTTTTCGTCCAGGCAGCGCTTCAGATACTGTCCCGTATAGCTTTCCGCCACGGCGGCCACTTCCTCCGGCGTGCCGCAGGCCACCACCGTGCCGCCGCCGTCTCCCCCCTCGGGGCCCAGATCAATCAGGTAATCCGCCGTCTTAATCACGTCCAGATTATGCTCGATAACCAGCACCGTATTGCCGGCGTCCACCAGCTTCTTCAGCACGTCGATGAGCTTATGCACGTCCGCCGCGTGCAGGCCGGTGGTAGGCTCGTCCAGAATATAGATGGTGCGTCCGGTGGACACTCTGGCCAGCTCCGTGGCCAGCTTGACCCGCTGGGCTTCGCCGCCGGACAGGGTGGTGCTGGACTGGCCCAGCTTCACATAGCCAAGGCCAACCTCCACCAGTGTCTGGGCTTTTCTGCGGATCTTGGGCAGATTTCCGAAGAAATCCACCGCCTCTTCCGCCGTCATATCCAGAACCTCGGAAATATTTTTCCCCTTGTAATGCACCTCCAGGGTCTCCCGGTTGTAGCGGGCGCCCCGGCAGACCTCGCAGGGCACATAGACGTCCGCCAGGAAGTGCATCTCGATCTTCACCAGGCCGTCGCCGCAGCAGGCCTCGCACCGGCCGCCTTTGACATTGAAGGAGAACCGGCCGGGGCCGTAACCCCGGATCTTGGCGTCGTTGGTGGAGGCAAACAGATCCCGGATGTCGTTGAACAGCCCCGTGTAGGTGGCGGGATTGGAGCGGGGGGTTCTGCCGATGGGGCTCTGGTCAATGTCGATGACCTTGTCCAGATTCTCCAGGCCCTCCACGCACCGGCAGGCACCGGGACGGGTACGGGCATGGTTCAGCCGGCCCAGCAGGGTTTTATTCAGCACCTCTCCCACCAGGCTGGACTTGCCGGAACCGGACACGCCGGTGACGCAGGTCAGAGTGCCCAGCGGAATGCTGACATCGATGTTTTTCAGATTGTTTTCCGAAGCGCCCCGCACCGTGAGATACCGGCCGTTTCCGGCTCTTCTGGCGGAGGGAACGGGAATCTTCTTCACCCCGGACAGGTACTGCCCCGTAACGGAGCGGGGGCAGGCCATGACCTGCTCCAGCGTGCCCGCCGCCACGATCTGGCCGCCGTGGCTGCCGGCGCCGGGGCCCACATCCACGATGTAGTCCGCCGCCCGCATGGTGTCCTCGTCATGCTCCACCACAATCAGGGTGTTGCCCAGATCCCGCAGGTGCTTCAATGTGGCCAGCAGCTTGTCATTGTCCCGCTGGTGCAGTCCGATGGAGGGCTCGTCCAGAATATACAGCACCCCCATCAGAGAGGAGCCGATCTGGGTAGCCAGACGGATCCGCTGGCTTTCGCCGCCGGACAGGGTTCCGGCAGCCCGGGAAAGGGTCAGATAGGACAGCCCCACATCCGTCAGGAACTGGAGCCGCGACCGGATTTCCCGGACGATCTGCTCCGCCACCAGCGCCATGCTGCCCTCCAAACGGAGTTCATTGATGAATTTCAGTTCCTTCTCCACGCTCATGGCGCAGAAATCCATGATGCCGATGCCGCCCACCGTCACCGCCCGGGCGATATCCGACAGCCGGTTGCCGCCGCAGCGGGGGCAGGGAGCGGTGGACATACATTCCTCCAGCTCCTTTCTGGCCGCGTCGGACTGGGTCTCCCGGAAGCGGCGGCTGATGTTGTTCAGGATACCCTCGAAGGGCTGCTCCAGCACACCCATGCCGTTGCCCCGGTTGTAGGTCATGCGCAGTTTTTCTCCCTTGGTGCCGTAGAGAATCACATCCACGGCCTCCTCGGGAAGATCCTGAAAGGGCACATTCAGGGAAAACCGATACTTCTGCGCCAGCGCCTCGAAATACATCCGGAAGATGGAATCCGTCCGGGCGCTGCTCCAGCCGGAAGCCTGAATGGCACCGTCCAGAATGGACTTGGTCTTGTCGGGGATCACCAGATCCGGATCCGCCACAAGCTGGAAGCCCAGGCCGGTGCAGGCGGGGCAGGCGCCGGCGGGATTGTTGAAGGAGAACATCCGGGGCTCCAGCTCCGACAGGCTGATGCCGCAGTCCTCGCAGGCGTAGTTCTGGGAGAAGCTCAGCTCCTCCTTCCGGTCGGGCAGCTCGACGATGACGAGGCCGCCGGAATGGGCGCAGGCAGTTTCGATGGAATCCGTCAGCCGGCGGCGGAGTCCCTCCTTCAGCACCAGACGATCCACCACCAGCTCGATGCTGTGCTTTTTGTTCTTCTCCGGCCGGATCTCCTCGGTCAGATCGTAGAGAATGCCGTCCACCCGCACCCGGGCGAAGCCGGACTTCCGCGCGTCCTCGAACACCTTCTGATGCTCGCCCTTCTTGCCCCGGATCACCGGAGACAGGACGAGAAACCGGGTTCCCTCCCCCAGGGCCTCCACCCGATCCACAATCTG
This sequence comes from Bacillota bacterium, assembly GCA_029007925.1. Classification (GTDB taxonomy): domain Bacteria; phylum Bacillota; class Clostridia; order Oscillospirales; family Oscillospiraceae; genus Faecousia. Next base: position 24,752 of record JAQXIT010000069.1, read on the forward strand.
ATCGATGGTCTGGCGGCGGATCTCTTTGCCGCACTTGGGGCAGTGGGGGATGCCGGCTCTGGCCCAGAGCAGGCGCAGATAGTCGTAGATCTCCGTCACCGTTCCCACCGTGGACCGGGGATTCTTGGAGGTGGTTTTCTGGTCGATGGAGATGGCGGGGGACAGTCCGTCGATGGAGTCCACATCCGGCTTGTCCATCTGCCCCAGAAACTGCCGGGCATAGGAGCTGAGGCTCTCCACATACCGCCGCTGTCCCTCGGCGTAGATGGTATCGAAGGCGAGGCTGGATTTTCCGGAGCCGGACAAGCCCGTAAAGACGATGAGCTTGTCCCGCGGAATGGTCAGATCCACATTTTTGAGGTTATTCTCTCTGGCGCCCCGGATGATGATTTGGTCGTTCATTGGGCCCTCCTGCTGCTGAAAGTCTTTCTGCTTATTATACCACAATGCGGCCCCTTGTACAAGTGCTAATTCAAACAAAATTTCGTCAATTCAAAATCCGTCTCTCAAAAGCCGAATATTGTCGGTTTCACCGAAGAATGCCCCGGAACGCCCCGTTTTTTGGGCGGAATTTCCCGCCGATAGGTGTTGCTTTTTCTTTGGGAAAAATGGTATAATACAGTATCATCCCGGGTAGGGGAAAGAACAGAAATAGAATAAAAGTGAGGTATGTTCTGATGATTGCATACGGAGAGCACATCATGGTTCTGACCGGCAATTCCAATCCCGAATTCGCCAAGACCATCTGCCGCGAATTGGGCATTGCGCTGGGAAAGGGCCAGATCACCACCTTCGCCGACGGAGAAGTATCCGTCTCTCTGGAAGAGACCGTCCGGGGAGCCGACGTATTCCTGATCCAGTCCACCTGCAAACCCGTCAACGACCATCTCATGGAGCTGCTGGTCATGATCGATGCCTGCCGCCGGGCTTCCGCCGGGCGCATCACCGCCGTCATCCCCTACTTCGGCTATGCCCGTCAGGATCGCAAGGCCAAGAGCCGGGATCCCATCTCCGCCAAGCTGGTGGCCAATATGCTCACTGCCGCCGGCTGCAACCGGGTGCTGACCATGGATCTTCACGCCGCCCAGATTCAGGGCTTCTTCGACATCCCGGTGGATCATCTGCTGGGCAATCCCACTTTTGTCAGCTATTATCAGAACAAATTCCCCGAAGATCAATACGATCATGAGGAGTTCGTCGTCGTCTCTCCCGACGTG
>JAQXIT010000070.1 GCA_029007925.1 Bacillota bacterium
GCCTATATCCATGGCGCCGGCGACCCGGAGCAGATATGGACTTCCGACCATGATTCCTTCCTGGAATCCATGGCGGATGCGGCAGGCTCTGTTATTGACTATTTTAACGGCAATCTGGTCTATGTGAACGTAATGAAGAACATGAGCGTGGACTGCGACTGCTGCGCCGTGGCGGAGGATCCCTGCATGGCGGACATTGGCATTCTGGTGTCCACGGATCCCGTGGCCATCGATCAGGCCTGTGTCGATCTGGTTCGCGCCAGCTCCGACCCCGGAAAGAACCACCTTCTGGAGCGCATCGACAGCCGCAACGGCGTCCATACCATCGAAGCCGCCGCCGCGCTGGGCTTCGGCACCCGGGAATATGAATTGATAGAAGTGGAATGATCCGCAAAAAAGCAGACACGGGAGAAATCCCCGTGTCTGCTTTTTTTTGCCCCGCTTTTCCGAAGAAAAGCGGGGCAAAAACGGGAAGACCGCAATCAGCGTGCCTGATAAAACTGCCGGATGTAATTCTCCACATCCTGCCGGGTTCCCCGGAACACGCCGGGAGTCTCCATTTTCAGGGAGGTGCAGGCGGTGGCGTAGAGCAGCGCCTCGCCCAGATCCGCACCGATCATCCGCATGGCGATATAGGAGCCGAACACCGTATCTCCCCGACCGGTGCGGCCGGAAAGGTTCCGGGACTTCACCGGATAGGTGCGCATCGTGCTGCCGTCATAGGCCAGAATCTCGGAATTGTGGGAGATCACGATCTCCTTGGCGCCCCAGTTGTGGAGCTGCTTGGCCGCGGCGACCCGATCCGTCAGGCCGGTGAGAATCTCCGCCTCCGCCGCGTCGGTCTTAAAAAAGTCCATGCAGGGCAGATACCGGAGCTTGTCCGACCAATCGTGAAAGCGCATGGTGCCGTTTTCGTTGTGCCGCAGGAAGCTCTGGGCATCCGCGGAAACCATTCCCCGGCCGCACAGATACTCAATCAGTCCGTTGGGGAAGTCGCCATACAGCAGTCCCGCCAGATGATACAGGCGGCAGGATACGTCCGGCAGCTCCTCCGGGGTGATGGGGTCTGACTGAGCGGGGCAGCTGGCGTTTCGCCGCTCCCGATCCGCCGTGAAATACTCATTGCGCATGAGGGTGGTTTTCCGGGAGGGCAGCACCGCCGCGTCCTCCGGGCTGCCGCCCAGAGCGGCCAGCATATCGCTGTCCTCCGGAGCGATCTTCACCGCCGCGAAAACCGACGCGCCGGTGGCTCTGGCAGCGGGGGTGCAGAAGGTGACGGCGCCGCCTACGCAGCGATCCTCCTCGCCGGTATAGTCAATGTTCACATCCCGTGTGGCCGGGCCCAGAATCATGAGATCATATTGTTTGTTCATTTGCGGACTCTCCTTCTAAAAAGTGGTGGCGCTCAAATTTCCCGTACGGTCAGGTACGGGAAATTTGAGGCGGATTTTCCATTAACCAAACAGATGGAAGTTGACAACCAGAGCCGCGAACACGATGGAGACCATGCTCAGCAGCTTAATCAGGATGTTGATGGAGGGGCCGGAGGTATCCTTGAAGGGGTCGCCGATGGTATCGCCCACGATGGCGGCCTTGTCGTTATCGGAGCCCTTGCCGCCGCAGTGTCCCACTTCGATGTACTTCTTGGCATTGTCCCAGGAACCGCCGGAGTTGGACATAAAGACCGCCAGCAGGAAGCCGGAGACGGTGGCGCCGCAGAGCATACCGATGACGCCGTTGGGGCCCAGGAGCAGGCCGGTGGCGATGGGAACCGCGATGGCGATCAGAGTGGGGGCGACCATTTCCTTCAGGCTGGACTTGGTGCAGAGGTCCACGCAGCGGGCGAAGTCGGCGTCGGCGGTGCCATCCATGATGCCCCGGATCTCCCGGAACTGGCGCCGGACTTCCAGCACCACGCTGTGAGCCGCGCGGCCGATGGCGCCCATGGTGATGGCGGCGAATACATAAGGCAGGCAGGCGCCGATGAACACGCCAACCAGAACCACGGGATTCATGATGCTCATATCCAGCACCATGTCGGGACGGATGCTCTCAACCTTTTCCACATAGTTGGCAATGAGCGCCAGGGCGGTCAGGGCGGCGGAGCCGATGGCGAAGCCCTTGCCGGTAGCGGCAGTGGTGTTGCCCAGGGAATCCAGGGCGTCGGTGCGTTCCCGAACCACGGGATCCAGGCCGGACATCTGGGCGATGCCGCCGGCGTTATCCGCCACGGGGCCGTAGGCGTCGGTGGCCAGGGTGATGCCCAGGGTGGACAGCATACCGACAGCGGCCAGAGCGATGCCGTACAGGCCCATGGCGTTCTTGCCGGCCTCGGGCGCGTTGATACCGGATACGAAGAAGGAGATCAGAATGCAGACGCCCACGATGACCACGGGCATAATGGTGGATTTCATGCCAAGGCTGATGCCGTCGATGACCAGAGTCGCGGTGCCGGTCTCGGAGGCTTGTGCCAGATGCTTGGTGGGATTGTAGGTATCGGAGGTGTAGTACTCGGTGAAGCGGCCGATCAGCACGCCGGACACCAGGCCGGCCAGGATGGCCACGTACAGGCCGATGTATTCCTTACCGAGCATAAACCAGACCAGCGGCAGAGCTGCCACGGCGATGATGACGGCGGAGGTGTTGGTGCCCCGGCGCAGCGCCTTCAGCAGATTCAGCTGATCGGTGGATTCCTTGGTGCGAACCAGCAGGGAGCCCAGCATGGAAGCCAGCACGCCGATGGCAGCCAGCAGCAGCGGCACCGCGAAGGCAAACGTCCGATCCACGGCATCCACAAAGTTGAAGGCGATAACGCCCAGAGAGCAGGCGGAAATCAGGGAACCCACATAGGACTCGTACAGGTCGGCGCCCATGCCGGCCACGTCGCCCACGTTGTCGCCCACGTTGTCGGCGATGGCGGCGGGGTTCCGGGGATCATCCTCGGGGATGCCGGCTTCCACCTTGCCCACCAGATCGGCGCCAACGTCAGCGGCCTTGGTGAAGATACCGCCGCCCACTCTGGCGAACAGTGCCATGGAGCTGGCGCCCATGCCGAAGGTCAGCATGGAAGAGGTGATGTCCTCCATCTGCAGATGGAACACAAAGCGCAGCAGAATGTACCAAAGGGAAATATCCAGAAGACCAAGTCCCACCACGGTGAAGCCCATGACGGTACCGGCGGAGAAGGCCACCCGCAGGCCGGCGTTCAGTCCGGTGCGGCAGGCATTGGCGGTACGGGCGTTGGAGTTGGTGGCGATCTTCATTCCGATAAATCCGCTGAGGCCGGAGAAGAAACCGCCGGTCACAAACGCGAAGGGAACGAACCAGGTCAGGAAGCCTGCGGCGGCCATAACGCACAGGACAACAAACAAGCAGCTGAAGAAAACGATGACTACGGTATACTGGCGGCGCAGGTACGCGTTGGCGCCGTCACGGATGAAGGATGCGATCTTTTTCATGCGATCGGTGCCTTCATCGGTTGACAGGGCTCGTTTTGCCATCAGCACCGCGAACAGCAGTGCCAGAACGGAGCCCAGTGCTGAGAATACGATAAAGTAGTTGTTCATTCAGGTAGCCTCCCTATGATTTCTCGCGGCGGGAATCCGCCGCATCACAGCCGCATCCGCAGGCTGTAATTTCCTCTGGAAAGTGAGCACCCCGGGCATCGGCTCCTTCCGGCTTGGAAAAACCGGTTGGAAGGCCGTGCCTGGGGTTGCCGGAAAGGAGATTATCCGGCAGAGCCGGAATGGATCCCGGGGGGAGCAGAGCCGCCGTCAGGCTCTGCTTCGTTCGGATTGCACGGAATCGATGCTTTCATCGCCGCTCAGATCCGCCAAAAATTGCTGCAGGTGGTCGGAAGCGTGCCTGCCGTTAAAATCCACCTTGAAGCCGATCTCGTACTTGCCGGGTTCGCGCTCCTGGATCTGGAAGCCGGAAACCCGTACATCCGAGCGGGCTGCCAGGGCATTCACCTGCCCCAGCGCCACGGCCACATTGGTGCAGCCCACGCTAAAGGCATAGGATTCATACCGATCCCGCATCAGCTTTCTCTGGAGCCACTCGAACAGCACCAGCGTGACCATGATGCACACCGTAGCGCTGATGGCTACCGCGTAGTAGCCGCCGCCCGCGGCGACACCCAGACAGGCAACCGCCCACACGCTGGCCGCGGTGGTCAGGCCCTTAATGGTGGGGCCTTCCTTCATGATGGTGCCGGCGCCCAGAAAACCGACGCCGGTAATGACCTGCGCGCTGAGCCGGGCAGGATCCGGCGTAGCGCCGTAGACCCGATACTGGTAAAACAAAGCCTGACTGGTAATCATCACCGTGCAGGCACCCAGCGCCACCAGCATATGGGTGCGCATACCTGCCGGACGGTGGGTGAATTCCCGTTCGGTTCCGATCACGGCACCGATAAACATGGCGCACAAAAGGCGCAGGGCAATCTCCAGCGGTGTCAGCGCCAATCCGGATAAATCCAAGGCTGCAACCGCGTCTGAAGGCATGATCATTCCTCCTCTATTTCAGAATAGGGTGCCGGGATTCAGCGGTACTGAGTCCCCTTGCCCAGGGTCATGGCCTCATAGGCCTTCCGAATCTTGGCATAGTTGCCGTCCCGGTCCAGGGCGATTCCGCGGCCTACGCCGTCCACGACCTGTCCCCGGCCGATCTGCGCCAGCCGCTGCTCCAGCTGCCGCAGGAGCGTGGGCGCGCTGCCGGGCTCCGTGCTGCGGCCGTCGAAGATGATGTGCAGGTATACTTCCTCCACGCCTTCGGCCATTTCCGTCAGCATCAGCGGATAATCGATGCAGCCGTGGCTGGATTTTTCCGTCAGGTAGGCCAGCAGATGCAGCGCCTTGCCCTTGCGGGCGTTTTCGATGGTTTCCAGGAACACCGGATTGGAGCGGAAGGAACCGCCCCGGATGGAGGCGTCCATGCGGACGTCGTCCTGCGCCACCACACGGCCGGCGCCCAGGTTGGAGTGACCGGCCTCGGAGTTGCCGGCCTTACCGGACTGCAGGCCCACGTCGTCGCCGCTGGCCTTGAGCTTGCTGTTGGGATAGGCAGCCAGCATGGCGTCCCATGCCGGGGTATCCGCCAGGAAAATGGCGTCGTTGTCGTCATGGGAGCCGTAGCCCCAGCCGTCCAGCACGATGAGCATACACTTCTTGTTGGTGATGTCCGGTGTTTCGATGAGGGAGTGACCCGACATCTGCTCCGGCTGCGGGATGCCCAGCACGGACAGAATGGTGGGCGCCACGTCGCCCAGCCGGCCGTCCCGCAGGGTGATGCTCCGTCCCCGGGGATCCATCACCAGGAAGGGCACCAGATTGGTGGTGTGGGCCACATGGGGCTTGCCCTTGCCGTCCCGGAGGGTTTCGATGTTGCCGTGGTCGGCGGTGACCGCCACCAGATACCCCTGCTCCTTGGCGTAGCGGGAGACCTGATCCACATACCGGCTGACGGTGGCGGCCGCGGCAATTTTCGCCTCGGAATTGGAGGTGTGGCCGATCACGTCGCCGTTGGCGAAGTTGGTGAGGATGAAATCGTACCCCTCATCCACGGCGCCCATCACCCGCCGCGCCACCTCCGGCAGGCTCAGCTCGGGCTTCTGGTCGAAGGGAATGCCCTTGGGAGAAGGAATACAGACATCCGTCTCGCCGGGGAAGGGCTGATTGTAGCCGCCGTTGAAGAAGAAGGTCACATGGGCGAACTTCTCCGACTCGGCGCAGTGGAACTGCCGCAGGCCGGCCTGACTGATTACCTGAGCCAGCGGAAGCGAAACCTTCTCCGGCGCGAAGGCGATGGGAAGATCCTTGAATTTCTCGTGGTACATGGTCATGATGACAAATCGCAGGTCATCCATGTACTCTCTGGGGAATTTGTCAAAATTGGGATCGGTAAAGGCATCGGTCAGCTCGATTTCCCGCTCGCCGCGGCGGCAGCAGAAAACCACCTGATCGCCGTTTTTGATCTTGCCGATGGGCTGACCCTGGTCATCCACCCGAACCAGCGGTTCCAGATAATAGTCAGTCTGCCCCTGACGGTAGGCTTCCTCAACGGCTCTGGCCAGCGCCTCGCCGCCGATCCGATCTTGTTCATTGCTCATATTCCTGTCTCCTTACTCCAGCGGGGGAAACAAATCCAGAAGCTGGGAAAAATGATGAATAAAATGATCCGGCCGGTTCGCTTCCGTTACGGTCTGGGGCTTTTTGTCCGGATACTGAACACCCACGGTCATACCCAGACCGGCGGCCTTGGCGCCGACAATGTCCCGATCCAGGTTGTCGCCCACATAGCAGGTTCGGGCGGGATCCGCGCCGGTTTCTTCCAAAGCGTAATAGTAAATGGCGGGATGGGGTTTGCGGATCAGGCACACGGAGGACTGCTGCACCGACTTGAAATAGGGCCGCAGGCCGTCCCGATCCAGCCACTCATCCACTTCGTTGACGCCCACCAGATCGCTGACGATGGCCAGTGTATAGCCCCGGCGGTACAGCTCCCGGATGGTTTCGGCGCCGCCGTCGGTGACCACCCGCTCGCCCTTGGTACGGCGGTAGGCGTAGGTCATTTCCGCGGCCGCGGCCTCCACCCGCTCTTTGGGGAAGTCGTAGGCCAGCCAGCGGGTCCACAGCACCTTCTCCGGTGCCTCGCAGTAATAGGTCAGCGCCCACTGGCGGTACTTGTCGTACCGGGGTTCGATGACCTGATGGTAAAATTCCTCGGGATCCATCCGGGTGCCCAGGCAGTCCGCGATGACCTTCATTGCCTCCCGCTGATAGGCGGGATCCTTGCGGATGACCCGCAGGGTGTCTCCCAGATCCACAAATATAGTATTGATGTTCTGATCCATCCGCGTTTCCTCCTTTATCCCAGGATCGGCAGATCCAGAATATCCAGGAACCGATGTACGATATAGTCCGGTCGGTTCTCCGGGGTGATGGTCTTTTTGGCCAGCTTTTCCGGACTGATGAAGAGAATATTGGCACCGATGCCGGCGGCCTTGGCCCCGGTGATATCCCGGTTCAGATTGTCGGCCACGGAGGCGCAGGCACCGGGCTCCAGACCCAGCTGCTCGCAGCCCATCCGGTACATCTGAGGGTCGGGCTTGCGGATATGGCAGACGGAGGAAAGCACCACCGCGTCAAAATAGGGCTCCAGACCGTCTTCCCGCAGCCAGTCCGGGATCTCGTTCTCTCCGATCAGGTTGGAGATAATGCCCAGCTTGTAGCCCCGTTCATGGAGGGTGCGGATGACTTCCACGCCGCCCTCCACCACATGGCGCAGGCCCTTGACCTGTCGGTACTGATAGGTCATCTCATGGCAGATCTCCTGCAGCACCGCGTCCGGATAATCCGGCAGCAGCCATTTTTTCCACAGCTCATAGTCCCCGGCTTCCCGGTTCTCCGTCAGCGCCCAGTCGCGGTAGGGCGCGTAGCGGGCTTCCACCAGCTCCAGAAAGGCCTTGGGATCCGGCGCGCCTGCCAGCTCCGCCATCCGGGCGGCGGCCTTTTCCTGATGCGCCGGTACCTCCTCGGCGATGCGCAGGGTTCCGCCCAGGTCGAAGAATACGCCTTTGATCTGATCCATGGGCTGCCTCAGTTTCTGTCCGGGAACAGCTCCAGCAGTTCCCCGATGGCATGAATGCGGTAATTGGGCTGAACCGTGGGTGCTTTGCCCTCCCGGTCGGCGGTACCGGCATCCTCAAACAGGATCATGCTGCCGTAGCCGGCATTCACGGCGCCCTCCACGTCCCGGACGGGGTTATCGCCCACATAGGCGCAGTTTTCCGGCGCGGAACCGATGCAGCGGGCAGCCAGCAGGTAGATAGCCGGATCCGGCTTGCGCAGACGAACCTTGGAGGACAGGATCACGGTGGTGAAGCAGTCCGCCACCTGATCGTGGCACATCCAGTCGGGAATTTCCGTCTCGGTAATGGTGTTGGCAATGATGCCCAGCTTGTAGCCCCGGCGCTTCAGCTCCTTCAGGGTGTCCTTCACGTCGTCGTGGGGCACCCGGCGGCCGTCGTGATCCCGCCACAGCCGGGTCAGGTGGGCGGCGTTGGGGGCAATGCGCTCCGCGGGATAGTCCGGCAGCAAATACTGAAGCCACAGCTCCATCTCGGACACATCCAGCAGGACGGACTTGGCCAGCTTGCGGTAGGCTTTCCAGTTGGCGTTCAGTTTTTCAAAAAACACATCGTGGGGTTCGGTGGCGCCCACAATCTCCATCAGTTCCCGGTCGGCGGCAGCGGAGAATTCCGCATCCTCAACCACATAGCGCAGCGTCGCGCCCACATCAAAGAAAATGGTATCCAGATTGTGATTCATAGAAATGACCTCCTTATATTCTTGGCCAGCCGTTCTCCCCGGCAATGATTCCGGGGATCTGGGCAAGATCGTCGATACAGTAGTCAGCCCGGTAGACGGCGGGATCCAGTCCCACGTCCCGATGGGCAATGCCGGGATTGCGGATCTGAATCATCAGCCGCCATCCGGCAGCGCGGGTACCCCGCACATCCCGGGAAATGGTGTCCCCCACATAGGCCAGTTCCTCCGGCTTCAGGTTCAGCTGCCGCTCGGCCAGCCGGAAGATCTCCGGGGAAGGCTTCCGGATGCCGGTCTCGCAGGAGGTGATGACGGTTTCCATATAGGAATGGATGCCGTACTCCCGCAGGAAATGGGGAACCACGGATTGGGAAATGATGTTGCTGATGACGCCCAGCCGCAGCCCCATCTGATGAAGCTGCTCCATGGTCTGGGCCAGGTGGGGGCGGCGCATGACGCGCACCCGCTCATAATCGTACAGGAAGCTCAATTCCTCCGCGAAAGGTGCCAGCCGCTCCTGCGGAATCTGATATTCCGCCAGGTAGAACTCGCTCCAGATTCGGGCGGCGGGCAGCTCCCGGAGATCCTGCTCCGAAGCGTGCTTGTAAATCTCCCCGTTGCGCCGCAGGCGCTGAGCCAGAAGCTCGGGGGTGGTATCCAGGCGGATGCCATAGTCCTCCAGGCGGGAGATCAGCCGCTGGGCAAACCACAGGTCCCGGCCTTCCGGGGAGCTGGATGTGTGCAGTGTTCCGCCCAGATCGAATAAAACCGCTTTGATCACGTTACGCATCTCCTTCCGGACTGTCGGCGGCTGTGCCGGTGTCACAAACGTTTTCGCTTTGTCTGATTGAATTTTACAGCAAAAATGTCTCCGTGTCAACACAATCTCAGAATTCGGCATATGTAAAATTGCCGGTTTGCTCCATTATTCGGACAAAAATGAAACAAAACCGAACATTTTTGCTCAATACCGCAAGAAAGCGAAAATTGTTTCGGAAGCATTTTCCGGAAACAGAGCATATTTGCGTTGCGTCTCTTTGGCAGATTCGTTAATATGCCCTGTTTTGTCACGGAAATCTTGTTTTATTTGACGATTTTTTCAAATCGTCTTGATTTTGCTTCCGAAACGATTTACAATAGACACACGCAAAAAGATCCATTTGTTTTCGCTCAGGAGGGAACAAGATGAAAAATGTCACGATCAAGGATGTGGCGAAAGTTGCGGGAGTTTCCTATTCAACCGTATCCAGAGCCCTGTCCGGCAGCCCCGAAATCAGCGCCGACACCCGGGAGCGGATTCTGGAGGTCTGCAAGCAGATGAACTATACCGCCAATACGGTGGCCCGGGCCATGGTCATGAAAAGCACCAAGCTTCTGGGGCTGATCCTCTCCGGCGTCAACAACCCCTTCATGTCGGAGCTGGCGTACCATATCGACCGTCAGGCCAGAGCCAGAGGCTACAATATTATCCTGTGCAACTCCTCCCGGAAGCCCGAGCTGGAGCTGGAGCTGTTCGAGCTGATGATCGGCCGTCAGGTGGACGGCATCATCCTGTGCCCCTCCGGGCCGGAAAGCTATGAGACGCTGCGGCCCCTTCTGGCCAGAGTCCCCACCGTTTTTGTGGGTGAAAATCTGCGGGAGGCACCGGAGAGCTATGTATCGGTGGACAACAGCAAGGGCGCCTATATGGGCGTGGAATACCTCTACAGCCTGGGGCACCGGGATATTCTGTATTTCGGCCGCCGCCGCGGCAGCCCCACCCATCAGCTCCGGGCCGACGGCTATGCCGCCGCCTGCCTCGATCTGAATCTGACCCCCCGCTACTGCAACAACACCTTCCCCTTCACCTCCATTAAGTACGGCTACCAGCTGGCCAAGCAGCTCTTCGCCCAGAAGCGGGACTACACCGCCATCTTCGCCGCCACGGATACCAACGCTCTTGGCATCATGCAGGCGGCGGAGGAGCTGGGCATCCGCATTCCGGAGGACATTTCCCTGCTGGGCTTCGACAATATCCGCGACAGCGGCCTGCCACGGATCAATCTGTCCACCATCGAGCAGCCCATGAAACTGCTGGCCTCCGTGGCGGTGGACGTGCTGCTGGACAAGGTGCAAAACGAGCTGGAGGGCTACACCCACCGGGTCCTCATGCCCACCTTGGTGGAGCGAAGCTCCTGCATCCGCCGCTGAACCCGAAACAAAAACAGTGCTGTAACCGTCCGCGCCTGATGGCCGAGCGGATGCAGCACTGTTTCTTTTTGCGGATCCTTCACACCCGGGCGGCAGAATTGATCTGCCGGACGATGGGAAGAACGTCGTAGATCTCCTCCACCATATAGTCCGGCCGGTACGCCGGGTCGATTCCGGCGTCCTTGGTCTTGGTCAGTTGGGAGCAAATCTGGATCGCGACGGCAAAGCCGGCCTTCTTGGAACCGATGATGTCTCTGGAGACCGTATCGCCTACATAGACGGATTCCTCCGGTTTCGACTGAACCTGCCGCAGGGACACCTGGAAAATATCGGAGCAGGGCTTGCGCAGTCCGGTAACGGAGGACAGCGTCACATCCCGGAAATAGTCCCGGATGCCGTACTCCTCCAGAATATCAAATACCTGATACAGCGCCGCGGTATTGCTGATGATGCCCAGCTTGATGCCCATTTCTTTCAGGCCTTCCAGCATGGGAACCACCCCAGGGCGCAGGCTGCGGTGGTAATAGGTAACCTCCCACATATGGGCAATCTGCTCACAGTGGGGCGCCAGCCGCTCCCGCGGGAAGCCGAAGTCCGACAGAACGTAGTCACACCAGATCTGCACCGGCTTGAGCTCCACATTGCACGCGTCACGGTACTTTCCGTAGCGGATCCAGCCCGCGTCTACCCGGCGCTTCAGCTCCTCCAGCCCGACCTGCGGATCCAGCCCATAGGAGCAGAGCATTCCGTTGAGAGTTGAAATCGATGCCGCTTCGGACTGGGCATCCACATAGATGTCCTCCAGCGTTCCGCCCATATCAAACAGAACGGTTGTGATCATAGTAACCTCCAGCACTTATAGTTTTGGGGAGCGGATGGATCCATCCTCTCCGATTGTGAAATCCACAGAATCCCAATGTTCGGCCTGCTGGCAGGGCGCGCAGAAGGAATCTGTGAACCAGACCCTGCTCCCCGCTTGGCGGAGCATGGCTATGGCCTCCTGGGAGGGTCTGTCTTTCCGGGAAATGTAAGCGGCACCGCAGGAAATCACCGCCTGCGCGGGCCGCAGTTTGTTCACAAGGGTTTGCGTCAGTGCCTTCGCGTCACCGTGGTGAGGCACCTTCAGAATGTCGCAGGGGGCAAGATCCAAATCCTGCCAGCCCTCTCCATAGCAGTCGCCGGCCAGAATCACCCGCCGCCCGGCGTACTCCAGCTCCAGCCGAAGGGAGCCCGGGTTGCGCCACTTGGAGCTCCAGTAGGCTTCCTCCCGGCTCACCGGTTCCCCAACGCACATTTTCCGCCAGATGCGGTTCTGATCCACGGCGGCCATGGGATCCGGACAGATCAGCCGCACGCGCAGGCCTTCCGGCACCGGCAGCGCCGCCGTTTTCGTCACGGGATGCAGCACGGCTCCGGCAGCGTGGAGCTGCCGCGCGGTTCGCTCCCATTCATTCAGGCAGTACACCAGTCCCCGGACGGTTTTGGGCGCATCCTCAGGGGCGGGGCGGCACGGGGCTTCCGGATAGAAGCCCGCGTAAACATGGGCCACCGACGTCAGGGGAAGAATTCCGGACAGTCCTCCGAAGTGATCCTCATGAAGATGGGTCACAATCACCGCGTCCAGCCGGGTGATGTTCCGAGCCTGCAGGTGCTGCGCGACGGTACGCCTCAGGGAGCCGGGATAGGGTTCCAGCTCCCGCCGTCCCGCGTCCACCAGAATCCGGAAGATTCCGTCCTCCGTGGGAAGCTGGATGAGGGCTGCGTCGCCGTCGGCCACATTGAAAAAGCTCAGCTTCAGCATGGGATTACCGCCGCCGGGTGTACTTCGTCCATTCCGGCGCTTCCTCCCCGGAAGCGGGCGGCGCGTAATCGTGACGGTACATGGCATATCCCGCGGCCAGTCCCAGCGTCAGAGGAATGGCGACGAACCAGCCGAAGAAAACGAACATGGCGCCGGCCGCCCCGGTTCCCGACAGGAAAATCAGCAGGGTAATCACCGCCGCCACCGCGTACACCAGCAGCCACAGATGGGAGCCGAAAATCAGCCGTTTATCCGGCAGCACCTTTTGCAGCAGGAAGCTCATCAGGACGCCCGCCGCGCTGGCGGCAAGAGCCTGCAGCAGATTGGACAAAAAGGCAGGAAATCCCGCCATGCACGGAGTCAGATACTCCACGCTCAGATAAAACGCCGCAATGTAGAATCCGAGCAGCACAAAGCTGAGACAGAAGGTATAGATCATCAGGCCGCTTTTTGGTTTTCCGTCCTCCGTAAACAGGAACGCCTTCCAGAAACCTTTTTCCCGTTTCTCCCATTTTTCCTTACGTTCCTGCTTCCGGCGATCCCGTTCCATGTCATGGATTTGCCTGTGAAAATAGTCCTGATTATCCATAGGAACCTCCTGAATTTTGAAAGAAATCCCCGCGGGACGGGGCAGCCGTCCCGCGGGGATAGAATATTCCGATCAATCGGGGCTAAAAACTTACTTCTTGACGTACGGACTGATGCTCAGCCAGTAGTTCCACAGGTCCCGCGTATCCAGGAACACGTTGTTGATGGCAGCCAGATCGGGATCGATGGCGCCGCTCTCAGCCAGGGAAACGGGGTTCCAGTCACCCTCAACGTCGCTGCGGACAGGCCAGTTGCCTTCCTTGCTGAAGGGCTTCAGGCCACCGCTCTTGCCGTCGACACCGCCGGTGATGTAGCGGATGAACAGGCGGGCAGCGGCGGGGTGCTTGCAGTTGTTGACCACATACAGGTACTCGCAGTTCTCCAGGCCGGTGTAAGGCGCCAGATTGGTGAGCCACGCGATGTTGTAGCCGGACTCGTCACGGTTGCCGATCTTGCCGCCGGAGGCCAGAGCCAGAGCGGGATCGTCAGCGGTGGAGTTGTGAACGGCCAGAACCAGCTCGTCGCCGTCGCCGATGAAGGTCATCTTCATCTGGCTGAAGCGCCACATGAACTCAACGCCGGCGTTGTTCTCGGGAACGGCAAAATCGAAGCCGGAACCGTCGTAGGTGTACTCCAGGGGCTTGCCGTAGAGATCCTGATAAGCCTTCGCCATCTGATCCGCGTTGACAATGAAGCTGGCGAACAGGGACAGGTAAGCGGTCTCACTGCCGATTTCCTTGGTGAACAGGCGGTACTTCTGATTGCCGTTCTCGTCCTTCTCGACGATCTGCCACCAGTTGGTAACGGGCTGGCCATCGGGGAAGGCTGCGGTATTGTAGTACCAGAAGGACTGGGAAGCGTACAGAGGATAGCCGTAGCGCAGCAGGCCTTCATCGATCAGGGAGCAGATGTCCTTGGGATAGTAGGCGGTGCAGTAGCCTTCCTCGTAGTAGTCGAAGAACACTTCACCGTTGACGTCCTTGGCCTGCAGCACATCACCGAAGATGTTGCCGGAGCCGGCTTCCAGAACGCACTTATCCAGAACTTCGTCCTGATCCATGTCCATGATGACCAGATTCAGACCGGGATAGGTCTTTTCAAAGCCTTCCTCAGCCTTCATCATCTTGGAGGAGGTGGCGTAGACGGTGATCTCGCTGCCGTCCTTCACTTCTTCCAGAGCCATCTGATACAGCTCGTCGTCGGTCTTTTCGCTCCACTCATCGTAGATGGGGCCATAGAATTTGGAGTCCTCCACATTAGAGGGTTTGGTTGCGTCGTTGCCGGAGCCATCCGTGGTATCGGGAGTCTTCGGGGCGCAGGCTGCCAGGGACAGCAGCATCACCAGAGAGAGCAAAACTGCAAGAATACGGGTCGCTTTCATGTTCCAAATCTCCTTTCAAATCGAAAAAAATGTGGGAAAAACGGGATTGCCGGAGTATTTCATCGCCGCCATTACCGGGCAGCGGCAAAAACGGATGATTACCGGGCCTTTTTGATCAGGCGGGTGCTCTTGGCGTCGTAGATGTTGATCTTCTCAGGCGGGATGCGGACATACACCTTCTGGTTGATCTCGTAATGCGCCAGGCCGATCTGCTTGGACAGGAAATCGCTCTTGCCGGCCTGCAGGGAGACCAGCGTCTCGGAGCCGGCGGGCTGGTTGGCGTAGACGGTAACGGGCAGGGTGTCCTCCGCGGGCTGATCCGCGATCTGCACCTGCTCGGGACGAACGGCCACCACGCAGGGGAACTCCCCTTCGGGGATGGGCTCGTCGGTCATATCCGCCTTGTCGAAAACAAGCTTGCCCAGCTCACTGGTCACATGCAGCTTGTCGCCGTCCATATGGGCGGTGCCTTCCAGGAAGTTGATCCGGGGGTTGCCGATGAAGTCGGCGGCTTCCAGATCGATGGGGTTCATGTACAGCTCCATGGGGGTGGCCACCTGGCTCAGCTCGCCTGCCTTGAACAGGGCGATCTTGGTGGACATGGTCAAAGCCTCGACCTGGTCGTGGGTGACGTAGATGATGGTGGTGCCCAGCTCCCGGTGGATGCGCTGCAGCTCGGAGCGCATATCGATACGCAGGCGGGCGTCCAGGTTGGACAGGGGCTCATCCAGCAGCAGGAGCTTGGGGTT
>JAQXIT010000071.1 GCA_029007925.1 Bacillota bacterium
GCCAGCCGGTGCCGTCCACGCTGTACTGTCCCGCCAGGACATGATTGCCGTTCTCCAGTTCTTCGATCCGGGGGACGGTATTGGGAGCATAGAAGTCGGCGCCGCTGGGCAGACCGTTTTCAAAGTCCTCAATAACTCCCGCCGGCTTCATCGGATCGACCGGTTCGGAAGGCTCCGAAGCGTCGGTGGGATCGGTAGGATTCTTGCCGGGATCGGTGGGATTTGTAGGAGGCTGCGTCTGGCCGGAGGACGGCACGGAACCCTCCGGCTTATCGGTCTTTCCGACGCAGCCGGCAAGGGTTGTCACCAAGAGGGCCGCTACACAGATAATGGCAAGTAGCTTCTTGATCTTCATATTTAGCACCTCGCGTTTATGTTTTGGGAATCTCAAAGGAA
This sequence comes from Bacillota bacterium, assembly GCA_029007925.1. GTDB lineage: Bacteria > Bacillota > Clostridia > Oscillospirales > Oscillospiraceae > Faecousia. Next base: position 397 of record JAQXIT010000071.1, read on the forward strand.
CAGAAATCTCCTCAGTTGGCGCCGTTTGTTACAATGCGCAGATCGTCAATCCAGACAATCATCATGTCGCTGTTGATTTCAAGAGCAAAGGTCTTGATGAGCGTAAAGGACTGGTCAAAGGTCACGGTATAGACGTTTCCGTCAATGGACACTTCCGTGGGATACAGTCCGCCCACATCCGTATCAAACCAGATGTTTGATGCTGTCAGCGGCACATGGGTGGCTGCCGCCTCCACAAAGGTGAACTGCAGTTGATTCACGCTCTGCCCCAGGTCGTAGTTTGCATTGATGACACCGTGCCAGGCCGTCAAGCCCTCCACGCTGTACTGACCGGCCAGAACATAGCTTCCGTTGGCCGCTTTTTCAATGCGGGGAACGGTATTCGGCGCGTAGAATTCAGCGCCGGCGGGCAGGCCGTTTTCAAAATCTTCGATCACTCCGTTGGGCTTGATCTGGTTGTTGGGCTTTTCGGTGGGTTCTGTGGGATCCGTATTGGGCTTGCTTTCGTCCGTCGGCTCGGTGGGATCGGAATTCGGATTGGTCGGCTGGGTCTGTCCCGCGGTGGACGAAGATTCCTCCGGCTTGTTTGTTTCTCCCCCGCAGCCGGCAAGCATCGCCATCAGAAAAGCGGCTGCCAAGAGCAGAGCGATACACGTTTTAACTTTCATCATGAACACCTCGTTTTTATAATAATACTTCATGGAATCACTGAATAAGCGGATATCCGTTTCCGGTATCCCCAACGGTCAGGCCCCGGGGATACCGACTTGATCTCAGTCCGCATCCTCCGGGATCAGCAGATCATCAATGCCGACAATCAGCATGGAATTGTTGATCTCAATGGCAAAGGACTTGATCACCGAGAAGGGCTGTACAAAGGTCACCGTGTAGACGTTTCCTTCCACCTGTACTTCCGAAGCATACATGCTGCCCGCGTCCGTGTCGAACCAAATGTTTTCAGGCTTCAGGATCACAGGACTGCTTGCGGCCTGGATAAAGGTGAATTGCAGCCGGCTGACCTTCTGTCCCAGCTCGTAGTTGGCATTCTGGATGCCATGCCAGGCGGTCATTCCTTCGACGCTGTACTGACCTGCCAGAGCAAAGCTGCCATTTGCCGCCTTTTCGATCCGGGGAACGGTATTGGGCGCGTAGAATTCGGCGCCGGCGGGCAGGCCGTTCTCAAAGTCCTCGATGATATTCCCGTTCATCCCGGGACGTTCCGGCTGGGGGCCGGTAGCCGCACCGGCACAGATGTCGTCCAGATAGATCGGCGCGTGTCCCCTGGTCATCAGCACGCTGAAATCATACAGCACGTCCGCCGGGTTGTTCAGCGTGATCTCTACACGGTTCTCCCCCTTTTTCACATTGACCGTCTGGTAAGTTTCGCCCTTATTCGTCCGGAACCAGAAGGACAGCTCCGTATCCTTCAGTACCGTAACCGTAAAGATCAGCTTATCCGTGCTGACGCCCAGGCGAATACCGGCCTCCGTCTTTGCGGTGATTCCCCGCCAGGAGTCGAAATTCTCGCTGGAATAGATGGCCAGCCAATGCGTTCCGTCCTCCTTCTCCTCCACAATGGAGGTAATGGGTTCCGCGTCCCAGTCGTAGGGCCGGGCGCCGTTCCAGGGGTCGCTGTCCTCAAAGTGCCACAGAACGTTTTCATCCGGGACAACGATCTCGTAGATTCTCTCGCCGGTAATGGTTTTGCCGCCGGGCAGGGTGTATTCCGCCTGATAGCGGATCTCGTAAGTACCGGCTTCCTTCAGATGGAGCTTCTGCCCCGCTTCGATCTTCGTCCATTCGCCGCCTCTGCGCCAGTGAACGGTGTAGCTGCACTTTCCGGCGTCAATCTGGTCTCCGAAGGAGGGCGCCGCAATGGTCACCCTGTCATTCAGGCGGCCCGTTTCGATCTCGGCGCTGATGGGTACAACGCCCGCCGAGAAGGACGCGGAAACGGAAACGGACTCGCCGTTTACCTGCGCCGTCCAGGTTACGCGCAGGTGTCCGCCCTTGGTCAGGCTGAGGATGTACTTCCCCTGGGCATTGGGCGTCAGTTCCGTCCCGGCGCCGCCGTCAACGGTGTAAGTACACTTCCACTGTGCCCCGCTTAACTGCTCCTTCGTATAGAGGTCGGAACGAAGCGCCGGCCTTGCCAGCTCGATTTCCCGGGAAATATCCGGCACGTCGGGATATTCCGGCTGTTCCATGGAAAGGCTGTCGATATAGAGGATCTCAATATCGTCAAAATAGATGGTAATGCCCCGGATCATCTGCATGGTAAAGGCGCTGACGTTGGTAACATTGTCTCTTTGCAGATACACGATATACTGATGAACCCCCGGCAGAATATCGAAGGAATCGGTATAGACCCATCCGCTGCCGGTGAGCAGGGCAATCTGGGTGGTTTGTCCCACGGAAGCGTTTGCCCAGAAGCGCACCGCGTTCACAGGCTCCTGCGCCATAGCCGGCGCAATGTGGAAGCCGCCCCAGCCCTGGATATTGTACTGCATTCTGTAGGACTGGGTTCCGCTGGCGGCCCAATCCGTAGACACCCCGGTGTCCGCGCTGTATCCGTACAGCTTATAGTCATAATAGCCGCCGTCATAGAGGAAGCGCTCATCCATAAAGGAATTCTCAACATCCGAATACAGAATCGCGTTGCCCTGAACCGCCGCGGGCTCGTACTCAAAGTCGATCGTGTTGGTATTGCGGTGTACAAATCTCTCAAACCGCTTCTCGCAGCGGAAACCGCCGCAGGCGACCACATAGCGGAATTCGTAAGTCTTACTCTTCTCCGCGGTAAAGGTATCGAAGGGAATCCAGGTTTTCTTGCCCCGTTCCCGGTAGAAGCCGGTGATCTCGGCGCCGCTCAGTTCCTCCGGGGTGAAGATGTCACTGTCGGGGGTAATGACGGTCTGGGCCTGATCTCCCCGGAACATGACGGAGGACTCCAGGCTGAAGCTCAGGGTATGCTTCAGAGCAGTCAGGGGATAAGACAGTGTTTGCGTTTTCCCGGAAACGGCATCCCGGTAGGTGTAACGCAGTTCATAAACCGTTCCCGACCGCAGAGCTTCCGGCGTATTCTTCTCGTTGTAAAGAGGTTCTCCCACGGAAAGCTCCCGAACCTTGACCCCCTGCAGATACAGCGCGGCGGAAAGGCTGCCGTAATATCTGCCGTCCAGGCCAATGGGATTGGGTGTATAGAATGTATCGCCGTAAGCCAGGGCAAAAGCCCCGTCTTGTAAGCAGAGGCCGCCGATGCCCTCCAGCGCGGCATATTCCAGCCCGCTGAGCTGCAGGGAAACCGGATAGCGTTCCATGCTTCGAATCACAATGCCCTGAAGGGCGCCCAGGGTGTTCTCGCTTTCCAAAGTGGGAACACGAACCAGAGGGTTCTCCCCCGCCTCCAGGGTTGTCCTGGCGTAAACCGTCCCGCCTTCATAGACCAGGCCGATCTGGACATTGGCCCGGGCGGATGCCACAATATTGTAACGAACCGCGTTTTCGCCCGCCGTGGGGGCTCCGGCGGTGATCTCCCCGTACCATTGATCCGATCCGTTCAGCCGGAACTCGGCGCGGAGCAGTCCCTGCTGGGTCAGAGGCGGCATCCCGGCTTCGCTTTCATCAACATAGATCCTGTCTATCGCAATGCCAACGCCGCCGGCACATTCAACCGTCAGGCGGATACCCTCCGCCTTTTCCATGCCGTTCAGGGCTACCGCGTAATCCCGGGGAGCCGGTACCACATCCGTAAGGTCGTCATTGACCGGAGCGCCCTCCAGCTGAAAGCCGGGCAGCTCCGTCCACGTTCCCTGATGCACGACCTCGACCCGTACAACGGCATCCGACGCCTTGTTGTTCTGCATCACAATGTGCAGCGTTTTCTGCCCGGACCAGTCGCCGCAGAGGAAGTACTCGCTGAAGGATATGTCCATGCTGTCCGCGGTACTTTCCCCGTACAGCTTGCCGTCCTCCAGGCGTGTATCGCAGCCCCACAGCGTCTGCTCACCGTCCAAACGGAATTCATGGATGACACCCTGGGGATTGACCAGCAGCGTGACCTTCGCCTGCGCCTCCCGGCCCTGATCGTCTCCGGCGGTATACTCCAGAGAATAGGTTTTTTCCTCTGCGGCAAAGGCGCCGTTCGTTACGGGGATCTCCCTGTCGCCGTTGAAAACCCGAACGGTCACATCCGTGGGAATGTCATGGATCACATTGACAGCGGGAATCAAAACGGTTCCGTCGTCGTTTTTCCATGCCACCAGCAGCTCCGGCACATCCAGTATAGGATCTCCCTTGGCGCTTTCCGCAATCAGGCGGTAGGAGCCGGTGGATTCGTTTCCGGCTTCGTCCCGCATCCCGAACTGAACCGTATAGATCCCCGGCGTCCGCAGATATACGCCGCTGACCTGCTCCGTCAGGTTCTTTGTCTCCCCGGCGAAGGTAATGCTGATGGGGAACACCTCTACCTGTTTGGTCACATCATCGACGATATCCAGCCTGCTCAGGTCATTGGGTATGCCGTCGTACAGGCCCACTTCCGTTCTGACATCCCCAGGCTGGGTTCTCAGAACAGGCGCCCGGTGATCCTCCGGAGCAGGCTCCGGCTCACGCCGGCTGCATCCGCCCATTCCGGCAGAGGTCAGCAGGATTCCGACAATCAGAAGAATCAGAACTGCCCGTTTGTACATTCTCATTCTAGAACGCCTCCTTATGTTCACGTCAAGCATCCGGCGATCCGTCTAAAGGGAAACGCACATTCCGTCATAGGCCACCTCAAAGCCGTGGGGACTTGCGGCCTTTTCCAATTCCTCATGGGTGTTTCCCGCGTAGTGGGAGATGTGCATCAGGAAAAAGCGTGTATGGGCATCCGCCGCGCCGATCTCCTCCAGCCGCTTTTTGACCTTCAGATTCTGGCGGAGATTCATGTGTCCGTAATATTCCTCCTCCAGCAGGCCGAAGGTGCAGTCCAGGGAAACGCCGTCCAGGTGAATATGCTGCCGCCACAGGTCGTCGTACACCTCCTGGGTCAGCTCCGCGGAGTCCACGGCGTGCAGATATTGCTTGCCGTTGCACGAGATCAAATAAATCAGGCTGTCCTCGGTTTCCATATGTACCGTTTTCCAGGCGGTGATCCGGTAATCCCCCACCTGTGCGGACTGTCCGCTGGTCAAGGCTGTCAGGGACATGCTTTTTGCGGCATCGTCATCGTAAACCGCGTCTTCCAGCTTGGCGCACATCATCCGGCTGCCCAGGACTTTCAGCACGGGAACCGTTCTGTTTCTGGAATTGCAGGTGCTTCGCTGAACCAGATCGTCCATCGCGAAGTGGTCGCTGTGGGTATGGGTCACCAAAAGGGCGTGCAGCCCGGAGTAGTCGATCTTTCGATATAAAGACTGTACGAACGCGTCCGGAGAGAAATCCATCAGCAGACGTCTGTCAATGAGGACGCCGGTGCGCAGGCGAATATTCTTCCCCCCTGCGTTTCGGGCGTGTTCACATTTTTCGCATTTGCAGAACAGCGCGGGAATGCCCTCCGCCGCACCGGTTCCCAGAAATTCTATTTTCACGTTTTACGGCCCTCCATTTCAAAGAAATCAGCGCCCCGAATGCGCAGAAACGGCTGCGAAGGAACTCCGTTTCGGATTCGGCCTGATATTCCTGTCTGTATTCCGCTCTGAAAGATGTCAAAAGCGACAATGTATTGCTCTTAAGCACATTATATATTCAGGCAATTTGCTTGTCATGAACTATTTCGCACACAATATATCGTTTTTCGTACTTTTCAATTCGTCAATATAGCCAAATCCGTTTTTTTGTGCTACAATCATCCTGCTGAGTTTCGCCGTGGATTTACCAAAAACGGCAGAAAGCTGGTGTTGTTATGGCTGAAAATATCTATGCTACAAATTCACTAAAGAAACCCTCCGGTTTGTCTCTGGTTTCTGCGTATATCACAAAAGCGCAGCCGTTTTACCGCAATCCGTTCACCCATTCCGGTATCATCGCCCCGGAGGATGATTTCATCGGCTTCCTCCACACCACCAAGGGCAAGGGGATCATCACCTATCAGGGCAAAACGGTTATTGTGCATACCAATGAGATCATTTTTATGCGCTTTTCGGATGTACAGGGCCTCTATACCGACAATAACGAGTGGGATTTCTACTGCATCTGGTTCTTCCTCTCCGGAGACACGCCCCAGTTCTTTCAGCCGTTTCCTTTGGACGAGCTGGACAGCGAGCGCAAGATCATTCTGGAGATCATCCGCCTCATGAACGGCGGCGGCGAGAATTATCTGCTCCAGGCCAACGGGCTTGCTTTGTATCTGCTGGGTCAGATCCAGTCGCGGCTCAACGTCCCCATGACATCCTCCCCCTATCACGCGATGATCTACGACGCGATTTTGTATATCAATCAGAATATTGACCAGGTGATCACGGTCAGCGAGCTTGCGCGGATGAACCATGTCAGCGAAAAGCACTTCCGCTACCTGTTCTGTCAGGAGACCTCCGACACACCCAAGCACTATATCATCGCCACCAAGCTGAACAAGGCGGCGCACATGCTGACCCTGGATATGCTCAGCATCGCGGAGATCTCGGACGCCCTGTCCTTTCCGTCTCCGTCCTACTTTATCAGCGCCTTCAAGAAGCAGTTCGGACAGACGCCCGCGGCTTACCGAAAATCCCACGGGTTTTCCTCCGTATTTTAGTACCGTTTCCGTACCTGTTATCACCTTTTCTATCGAAATGGAGGTTTTTCAATGAACGTTCTCGCAATCGGATGTCATCCAGACGACGTAGAGATCGCCTGCGCCGGCACACTGGCAAAATGCGCGCGGCGGGGCGACAACGTAACCGTATGCCATGTATCCACCGGCGACCTGGGGCATGAGATCATCCCGCCGGAGGAGCTGACGGTGATTCGGGCAAAGGAGGCGCAAAGCGCCGGCCGCCTTGCCGGTATCGAAGTGATCTGCGCCGGTTTTCACGATCTTGAGATCTATGACAATAACCGCTCCGCCAGAGACGCGATCGTCGATGTCATCAAATACGCGAACCCCGATGTGATCATCACCCACAACCCGGATGACTACATGCCGGATCACACCGCGGTGTCCCGGCTTGTTTTTGACGCCAGCTTTACCGCCACCCTGCCCAATTACCGTCTTTCCAACCCGAAATTCAGTAAAAAGGATACTCCGCCCGCCAAGCTGGTGCCGATCTACTATATGGATACCCTGGCCGGCGTCAACTTTGTGCCCACGGAATTTGTGGATATTTCCGATGTGATCGACCTGAAGCTCCGGATGCTGGAGTGCCACGCCAGCCAACTGGTCTGGATGCGGGAGCATGACGGGATCGATTTTGCGGATATGGTCAAAACCTGCTCCCGGTATCGGGGCTACCAGTGCGGTGCCGGATACGCGGAGGGCTTCCGTCAGGCGCAGTATTATCTGAAAGGAACCACAAAACGGCTTCTGCCGTAAACAAACAGGAGGAATTTTCATGAACTTTATGACTACCGTAAAAAACTCCCTGCTGGAGGGATTCTATCCTGCCGGCTGGGACCTGGAAAGAATGGACGCCTGCTGTGAAAAAGGCGTCCGGCGCGAAGCCTTCTGGCATCCGGATTTTCAGCCCGTGGCCTGCGAAAACGTCCACGAGTTCGACACCCGGATGGGACACGAAATCGCGCTCCAAATCAAGAAGGCACGGGATCGGGGCGAAAAGCTGGCCATGATCATCCCCGTCGGCCCCATGGGCATGTATAAATGGGCCGTGCTGTTCCTGAAGGAATGGAATGTTCCCTGTGACCATGTATATACCTTCAACATGGATGAATGGTCGGACGAGAACGGAAACACCCTCCCCAATTCCAATCCCGCCTCTTTCGAGTATTGCATGAAGGAAGCCTTCTTCAATCCCCTGGGCGAACTGACCGTGCCGGAAAACCAGCGCAATTTCGCCACCAGAGAGAATCTGCCCACCTATCCCGAAAAGATCCGGGCGCTGAAAGAGCAGGGCGCCAAGCTGGTGCTGATCTTCGGCATTGGCCGGATGTGCCACATTGCCTTCTGGGAGCCGCATTTTGCCGCGGAATTTGAAAACGAGGCCCAGTGGAAGGCCCAGGCGTACCGTCTGGGCGCCAAGCTGCACCCGCTGACCATTGAACAGAACGCCATTACCAGCTTCAAGAGCCGCACGACCCTGGTACCCTGCCGGGCCAATACGGTGGGCCCCGCCCTTTTGCTTCAGGCGGATTACATCGTCGGCGGCGCGGACGGAGCCCTTGGCCGGGGCATGGGCTGGCAGGGCATGAGCTTCCTCACGACCCTCCATTACGGCCCTGATATGTGGGTGACCTCCAGCTATATGCCCACCATGCCCGGAAAGCTGTTCTATCTGGCGGAGTTGGCCGGGCCTCTGGTTCCGGATGTAAACTAAGCGCGTCGGATTGCCCGACACAGAATATTGGAGGAGATTACCATGAGTGAAACAATTAAAATCGCCGTTTTCGGCTTGGGCGGACGGGGCCAAAGCCTGATTGAGTATGCCATTCTTCCTGCCTGTCAGGATATGAACGCGGAGATTGCCGCGGTATACGATCCCTATGAGGATCGCACCCAGGAAAGCGCCGCCATTGTGGAACGGATCACCGGCAAGCGTCCCATCGCGGCCAAAAGCGAGGAGGAGATCTTCGGCAATGCCGAGATCAAAGCCGTCATCGTATCGTCCTCCTGGGAGTCCCACGTGGATCTGGCGGTGAAATCCATGCGGGCAGGCAAATATGTTGCCTTTGAGGTGGGCGGCGCATACGCCCTGGAGGATTGCTGGAGGCTGGTAAACACATACGAAGAAACCGGCGTTCCCTGCATGATGCTTGAAAACTGCTGCTACGGTCAGCGGGAGCTGATGATCACAAACATGGTTCGCCAGGGCATACTGGGCAGCATTGTACACTGCTCCGGCGGCTACCATCATGATCTGCGGGATCAGGTGGCTCACGGTAAGGATATCCGCCACTACCGGCTCCGCAACTACCTCCACCGCAACTGTGAGAACTATCCGACCCATGAGCTTGGCCCCATCGCGAAGCTGCTGGATATCAACAACGGCAACCGGATGATGAGCCTGTCCTCCATGGCCTCCGACGCCAAAGGTCTGCACGAGTTTATCGTTGCTCAGCACGGTGAGGATCACCCTCTTGCCAAGCTGGAGTTTGCCCAGGGCGACGTGGTCACCACCACCATCAAGTGCGCCAAGGGGCAGACCATTGTGCTGACGCTGGACACCACCCTGCCCAGAGGCTACTCCAGAGCCTTTACCGTCCGCGGTACAAAGGGTTCTTACTTTGAGGATACCGACTGCATTTTCCTGGACAGCGAACACCATGACTACGAATGGGAGCCCAAGAAGATCTGGGACAACGCCAAGGATTATGAGGAAAAGTATCAGCATCCCTTGTGGCAGGGTTATGACCCCCATGCCGGTCAGGACAATCACGGCGGCATGGACTATCTTGTGATCTGCGCCTTCCTGGAGGCCGTTCAGAAAAATGCCAAGCCTCCCATCGACGCATACGACGCGGCAGCCTATATGTCCATTTCCGCCCTCAGCGAGGACTCCATCCAGCGGGGCGGCGCGGTTGTCTCCATCCCTGATTTTACCCGCGGAAAATGGTATATGCGGCAGGACATCGATTACTCTCTGAAGTATAATCTGGATCAGGATGACCCCTTCCGAGATATCCACTGATGTTCAGGCACGGTGACCGCATTGCGGAAGCTGAAGTCGTCACCCGGTGCATTCGGTTCCGTCACCTTATCTTCTTAAGTTTTTTCTTTGTTAAAACTCACTTTTGGATCAAGAAATCCCCCGGTGCAGTACGGATCGCGTATGCACCGGGGGATAAATATTCACTTTCCAAGCACAGCCTCCCAGTCTGTTTCTCTGAACCCGATGAGGATAAAATCGTCACCGACCAGGATTGGGCGCTTCACCAGCATACCGTCCGTTGCCAGCAGCGCAAGCAGCGTTTCCTCACTCATAGTCGGAATTCTCTGGCTGAGCTTCATTTCCTTGTACATCAGGCCGCTGGTATTGAAGAGCTTCCTCAGCGGCAGACCGCTTGATTATGCCAGTTTTTCAATTCCTCTGCACTTGGGCTGCATTCCTTGATGTTCCGTTCTTCAAAAGCAAAGGCCCTTTCCTCCAGCCATTTTCTGGCCTTCCGGCAGGTCGCGCATTTGGGATAACACACAAATTGCATAGCACACCTCCGTATCCGTGATTGTATTCACCGAGAAATATTGCGATTAACGATAGCAACAGCAAGGAAAGCAGCCGGGCAATCAAGGAACTACTCAAACTGATGGGGCGAAATCGCGATCGGCTACACGATTCCATGGCGGCAGAACAACGGGAGACGCTTGAAAAATACGATGACTGCGTCAACGAAATGTACGGTTTGATCGAACTGGAGATTTTCTCCTATGCTTTCCGGCTCGGCGGTAGGCTTATGCTTGCCATGCTGATGGACAGCGGCGAGGATGACGAAAGCAGAAAAAGACCACACAGCAGACTCCAAAGCCTGTTGTGTGGTCTTTCTGTTGGCTCCGCTTGAGGACATCACTCAACAATTATCGTTGGTTTCCATAATCCCTAAGTGAGCGCCCCAAACCGGGCGTTCCTTTCGCGGTGACCGTTGACAAGGCGCCCCCCGCCATGGTAGGATAAGGAAAACGAAAGGAATGAGTTCATGGCTGCAAATTGTATCTTTTTCGATCTGGACGGCACCCTGACCGACTCCGGCGAAGGCATCATCCACTGCGCCTCGCTGACGCTGGAGCACTTTGGTCTGCCGGTACCGGAAGCCTCCGCCATGCGGGTGTTCGTGGGCCCGCCGCTGCGGGAAACCTTCCCGAAATTCGGCGTTCCCGCCCATAAGGTGGAGGAAGCCGTTCGGATTTATCGGGAATACTATGTCCCCATGGGGATGTTTGAAAACCGCCCCTACCCCGGCATCGCGGAGCTTCTGAAAAAGCTGCGCCGGGACGGTTTCCGACTGTTTGTGGCCACATCCAAGCCGGAGACCATGGCTGTGACCATTCTGGAAAAATTCGGTATGGCAGCTTTCTTTGAGCGCATCTGCGGCTCCACCTGCGACGGTACCCGGGACGGCAAGGATCAGGTCATCGCCTGTCTGCTGGAATCCGTCGGCGACCCGGGGGAAATCGTTATGGTGGGCGACACGGTTTTTGATGTCACCGGCGCCGCGCGCCATGGTATTCCCACCGTCGGTGTGTCCTGGGGCTACGGTGACACCGCGGAAATGGTCTCCGCAGGCGCCGCTGCCATCGTCCGCACCATGGATGAGCTGTATGCTTATTTGATAGGATAATCCTAGGTCAGGAAAACCCGTATGGCAAGTGGGCCATACGGGTTTTTGCGTCCATTATGCCGGGTACACATTGATCACCCAGATCAGCAGCGGCAGTGCCAGAGAGAACATACTGACCAGCCAGGGTGTCAGCGTTCGCTTGGATGCGAACATCAGCAGCAGGCACAGCGCCGTGACCGCAACGGGGCCCAGCACGGCAAGCTCCCGGGCGATCTGAATGGCAAAGGTTCCGTCGGTCTGCAGATTCAGCCCCACCGTGGCGGGAAGCTGACGCATATTGCGCAGGGCGAGCACAACCGTCCCCACGCAGACAGGGATGGCCAGCAGCACCTTCTTCAGGCGAACCGTACAATTCCACGCCCGCGTCATTAGGCTGCCGGCTTTCCCGGTGAAAGTACGGACTTTTTCAGCCGCCGGTTTTACCTTTTCGGTGAATCCATTCCATTTTGCCGCGAAGGTCTCCATAAAATTCATAAGCTGCCTCCATCCGGGGATCTCTTTTCCCTTATTTTATCACATTCCCTGCCGTTATGCAAGGGGCTCAGCGTTTATTGTCCCGGTACAGCGCGGCCAGGCCCTTGAGGATCAGATCCTTGTCATAGATCATAGGCGTTCTGCACATGGGAATCACGAATTTGGCAATGCCGCCGGTGGCGATGACGGTGGTTTTCTGCCCAAGTTCCTCCTCCATCCGCTCCACCAGACCGTCCAGCATGCAGGCGCTGCCCAGCATGACGCCACTGCGCATACATTCAAAGGTATTGCGCCCGATGGCTCGTTTGGGTTGATCCAGCTGCAGCCCCGGCAGCAGCGCCGTCCGCTCCGTCAGAGCGTCCAGAGAGATCTTCACGCCCGGGCAGATACATCCGCCGATGAAGGCACCGTTTTCGTCCAGCACCGTCACGGTGGTGGCGGTACCCATATCGATGACAATCAGCGGCGGCTTATGCTCCCGCAGAGCCGCAACGCTGCCCACCACCAGATCCGCGCCGGTCTGCGCCGGATTCTCAATTTTGATGTTCAGACCGGTTTTCAGCCCGGGGCCAACCACAAGGCTGGATTTACCCGTCAGTTTTTTGATGGCGGTCTGCATGGAGTTCAGTACCTGGGGTACCACCGAAGCAATAATGGAACCCTCGATGTCCTCCGGAGCCGTTTTGTATACATCCAGAATCATCTTCAGGTCGATGCAGTATTCGTCGGAGGTTTTGGTGGCATCGGTACGCAGCCGCGCCTCGAACGCGATGCTGTCTCCCTCCACGCCGCCGAGAACAATATTGGAATTTCCGATATCGATGGTCAGAATCATTTCATTTCCTCCAGGTCCTCCTGCCGAAGCAGCCGGCAGGACAGAATTTTCTCATGGTCGGTTTCCATCAGGCCTGCGCTGCCGCCGCCGTAACCGCAGCTTCCGGGATTCAGAACCCACAGCCCGTCCTCCTCCCGATGGCAGTCAGCCCGGTGGGTGTGACCGTAGAGCACGGCGGCTGAGCCGCTTTCCCGGGCGTCCCGTAGCAGCGTAAACAGCCCCGTTTTGACCCCGTTCAGGTGGCCGTGGGTCATATACAGCTTCACACCGCAGACCGGGTAGCAAAGCGTCCGCGCCGTCTCCGGCGGGCAGCGGAACCGGTCGCAGTTGCCCGGCACCATATGGACGGGAATATAGGGATTTTCCTCCGCCAGCACCCGCGCGTCGTCGTAGTAATCGCCCAGATGGACGATGGCATCGGGCTTCACCGCCCGGACTGCCTCCCGCATAAAGCGAAGCGCGGAGTGGGAATCGGACAGGACAAGAATTTTCATGGTACACCAACCGTTCCGTTCACGCATATAGTATAACAGTTTCCGCAGGCACATTATAGCAGATATTTTGACGGGAGGCAATGATATGCAGAAAAAAAGGGATGAATTTTCCGACTTTTCCATACAGCAGGCCAGAAAGCTGGCGCAGAGCGGCGTCGGTCAGGAACTGCTGGCGGTGCTGCAAAACACCCAGGGAGATCAGCTCCGGCAGGCCATGGAGCAGGCCGCCGCAGGTGATTACGCAAAGGTGAAGGAAAGCCTTGAGGCAATGATGTCCTCGCCCGAAGCGCGGGAGCTTCTGGAGAAGCTCCGGGGGTAACGGCAAATGGACGATATGGAAAGCAAACTCAGCGCCATTCTGGGAGATCCCCAGATGATGCGGCAGATCATGTCCATGGCCCAGGCTCTCGGGCAGTCCCCGCCGGAACCGCCTAAGCAGGATCCTCCGCCAACGCAGGATCCCCCTCCGAAGCAGTCTCCGCCGCCCAGAACGCCCCAGCCTCCGATGCCGGCACCCGGAGGCGCGGATATGGCCATGCTGCAGAAGCTGATCGGCGTAACGCGGCAGTCGGGAATCGACAAGAATCAGCAGAATCTGCTCAAAGCGCTGAGTCCCTATCTCAGCCGTGAGCGGATTGTGAAGCTGGAGAAAGCCATGCGGGCGGCAAAGATTGCCGCTCTGGCATCCACGGCGCTGAGCAGCGCCGGTATTTCCTTCCAGTCAGGCAGGTGACGAATATGTATAACCGATATGTACCCCAGCCCGACGGATCCTATCGCCGCAGCCGTGTGGCGGATCCACAGAACCGACCGTCCCCGCCGCCACCGCCGCAGGCCGCTCAGCCGCCTCGGCCGGAACCTCAGGCACCGCCCTGTCCGCCGCCGGAGCCTCCACGGGAGAGCCGCCGTGACGAAGTACATCCCTGCCGGAGATCCCCCGGCGCCGGTGATTTTCTGATGGGGCTGCTGCCGAAAAATCTGGATACAGGGGATCTGCTGGTGATCCTGCTGTTGCTCCTGATGGCCGGCGATTGCCCGGAGGATAAAAACACCGCCCTTTTGACTCTGGCTCTGTACCTGTTTTTGTGATGGTCGGGCCAAAACAGCCAAGGCTTCCCGCAGGCAGCCTTGGCTGTTGGCGCTGATTCAGTTTTCTTTGGGCATATCTATGCAGTCTGTCGCAGTGTTTCCTGCATTTTGGCAGAGATGCAGTGTTACTCCACGGATTTCAGGGCTTCCGCCATATTGATTTTGTCCAGCCGGAAGTGGAAGATAAAGTCCACCGCCGCCACCGCAGCCAGGGTCAGCAATATGGCATACAGGTGCGAACCCACACTGAGGCGGGGCTGGAACCAGACCATATCGATTTTGATCTGACTGATGACAAAGTCCAGCAGGAACTTTCCGCCGATCAGTCCCAAGCCGGCGCCGAACACCGAAAGGAGGATATTCTCCTTGAACACATAGGCGGAGGTCTCGCCGGCGTTGAAGCCCAGCACCTTGATGGTGGCAATCTCCCGGATCCGCTCGGTGATGCTGATGTTGGTCAGATTATACACCACGATGGCAGCCAGCAGGCCGGCGCAGATTACGATGGTAATCACCACCAGATCCAGCGCTTTCATCATGGAATTCACCATTTCCGCCTGATCCTGACTGACGTTGATGTTCATCACGTCCTTCATGCCGCCGATGGCGGCGCTGACGGTATGGACATCCCTGCCCTCCCGGACATTCACAAAGGCGGTTTGGTATTCGGGCATCTCGCCCCACTGCTCCGCCACAGTCTGCGGCGTGACGATCATGTAATTGTAGACATGATTGTCATAGATTCCCGAGATCCGAACCGTCAGAGTCTCCATATCCGTGGTGCGCACCGTGACGGTGTCGCCCACGCTGATGCCCGCCAGATCCGCGATGCCCGCCGTCAGGAAAGCCTCCCCGGTGCCGGGCATATCCATGGATTCCCCGCCGCAGTGGAAATCGAGAAAGGTTTTGACGGAGCTGTCGCCGGCGATGAGATAAATGCTCCGGCTTTGATCGTTATGCTCCAGCTCCACGCTGGATTGGTAGAAGAAGCCCACATCCTGGGCATCGGATTCCAGCGCTTCCCGGAAGGACTGCTGCATCTGCTCAGTTTGCCCCTCGGAGAAAAAGACCTGCATATCATAGCGGCTTACTTCCTCGAATTGGATATTGACAATATCCGACACGGTATTCCGGAAGCCGAAGCCGGTGAGAAGCAGGGCGGTGCAGCCGCCTACGCCAACCAGCATCATCAGCAGCCGCTGCCGATATCGGAAGACGTTGCGCAGCATCACCTTGTTCAGGAAACCCATCCGGTTCCAGAAGGGCAGATACTCCAGGAAGATTTTCTTTCCGGCGGTGGGCGCCTTGGGACGAATCAGCTCCGCCGGTACCTCCCGCAGGGTTCTGCGGCAGCAGTACCAGGTCACCAGCGTGGAAACGGCGGTATACACCAGCACCACGGCGATGCACAGCGGCCAGTCAAACAACAGCACCACTCCCGGTGTGATGTTGAAAATGATACAGTAGGCTTTCCACAGGATCCACGGGAAAACAATGCTGCCCGCCACCACGCCCAGCCCGCAGCCGATCACCGCTGCGCTGCCGGAATAGAGCAGATACTTCCGGATGATGGCGTAGTTTCCGTAGCCAAGCGCTTTCATGGTGCCGATCTCGGTTCGTTCTTCCTCCACCATACGGGTCATGGTGGTGATGCACACCAGCGCCGCCACCAGCAGGAAAAATGCCGGAAACACCCGGGAAACGCCGCTGACAATATCGGAATTGCTGTCCAGCGCCATATAACCGGCGTTGGTGTTCCGGGTCAGGGCAAAGACGTCCGGCTCCTCCATCTCATCAATGTTCTGACGAGCCTCTGCCAGCTCCGCCTCCGCGTCATCCAGCTCCGCCTTGGACTTTGCCAGTTCCGCTTCCGCCTCTGCCTTGCCGGTCTCGTAATCTGAGCGGCCCTTGGCAAGCTCCGCTTCACCGTCGGCCAGAGCTTGCTTGCCCTCTTCCAGTTCCGCTTTTTTGCCGTCCAGTTCCTTCTGTGCCCCTTCCAGCTCCAGCGCGCCGGCCTCGATCCGGGCGGAAGCCGCCGCAAATTGGCTGTCCGCCTGAGCCTGATTGCTGTCCAGCTCCACAAAGCCCTCATGGATGGTCTCCAGCGCGTCCTCCAGAGTCACTTGTGTGGACTCCAGTTCCGCTTTCTTGGCCTCCAGCTCCGCTTTCTTGGCTTCCAGCTCCTGACGGGTGGCTTCCGCCTCAGTCTTTTGGGCATAATACTCCTCCAGCTTCGCGGTTTGCTCCGCCAGACGATTCTCCAAATAGGAAATCAGTTCTTCATTACCGGTAAGCTTCGCCGCCTCCAGAGACCGCTGGGTGGTCTGCACCTGAATCTCCTGCAGGCTGATGGCCAGCTCCAGTAAGGGCATGGCATCATCGATCTGCTTCAGGCCGTCCTCTACCTGTTTCAGACCGCTTTCGATCTGCGCCAGGCCGTCCTTCACCTGCTTCAGACTCTCATTGACGGTTTTGTAATTCTCCAGAAGCTCCTTGTTTGCCTGCGCCAGTTGGGCATAGGTTTCGGCTTTGGTATTTTCCAGCTCCAGCCGGGACTGGGCGAGCTGCTGCGCGTTCTCGTTCAGCAGTTTCTGGGCATCGCTGAGCTGGGCCTCGCCGTCGGCCAGAGTCTGACGGTTTTTGTCGATTTCCGCCTGCGCGTCCTCCAGCTTCTTCAGTGCGTCGGCCAGCTCCAGACGCAGCTTCTCCTCCGCCTCGGTATAGGCTTTCTGTCCGTCGTTGAAGTCCCGCATACCATCGGCGTAGGCCTGCTCCGCCTCCTGCTTCACATTCAGGAAGCGGTTGTGGGCCAGAGGTGTGATGGCAAGCTTCAGGCGATCCGCGTTTTCATCCAGCGCGTCGTTGTATTCCCCGGAATAGATCGCCCAGTCGCCGGGGATCGTCACATGGATCTCCGTAACATAATCCACCGCAAAGGCTTCCTGCGGAAGGTAGATATAGCTGCTGAGGCTGCCGCTGCCCAGCGTGGTGGTGCCTCTGGTGGTATCCATATACAGCGGTGTGCTGACATAGCCCACTACCGTGAAGGTATGGCAGTTCAGGCTGTCCAGCGTATCGGCGTCATTGGCGTCGGAGATCACCACCCGGGTGCCGATCACATCCTTTGTGGCTCTGGCGCCGTCCACCAGGCATTCGTCGGGGCTCTGGGGCATCCGTCCCGCCAGCAGGCGAACCCGATCCACCCGCTCCGGCAGGGAATGGAGCCGGTAGACCCGATCCTCGGCGCCATCGCCGAACTGGGCGAAAGCATCCAGCGTCACCGTTCCCTCGGCATCCGCGATGCCGTCCATGCGGGCGATGGCGTCCACATCCTCCCGGCTCCAGCCGTAGGTGTTCAGCAGCCGCAGGTCGAACATATTCTGCTCGTCGGTGTACTTCTGGCCGGTGGCCACCATGTCCGTCTTGGTGACCCGCAGACCCACAAAGATCCCGCATCCCAGGGCGATGATGGCCACAATGGCTATGTAGCGTCCCAGAGAGGCGCGTATGGTGCGGCTCAGATTTTTCCGCATTCCGTTGTGCTTCATTACCATTCAATCTCCGAAATGTCCACAGGGTTGTCGTTTTTCATCTGGGAGATCACCGTACCGTTTTTCACCCGGATGACCCGGTCGGCCATGGCGGTGAGGGCGCTGTTGTGGGTGATGATGATTACGGTCATCCCCGTCCGGCGTCCGGTGTCCTGCAGCAGCTTCAGAATGGCCTTGCCGGTCTGATAATCCAGTGCGCCGGTGGGCTCGTCGCACAGCAGCAGCTTGGGATTTTTTGCCAGCGCCCGGGCAATGGCTACCCGCTGCTGCTCTCCGCCGGAGAGCTGACTGGGGAAATTCTTCATCCGCTGCTCCAGTCCCACATCCCGCAGCACCTGCGCCGCGTCCAACGGATCCCGGCAGATCTGGTTAGCCAGCTCCACATTCTCCAGAGCCGTGAGATTTCCGATCAGATTGTAGAACTGAAACACAAAGCCCACATCGTGCCGGCGGTATTCCGTAAGCTGTTTGCGGTTCAGCTTGGAGATCTCCTGCCCGTCCAGAAAAACATGTCCGGTGGAAAGGGTGTCCATGCCGCCCAGAATGTTCAGCAGCGTGGTCTTGCCTGCGCCGGAAGGGCCCACAATGACCACCAGTTCCCCCTTCTCCACGGTAAAAGAGGCATCGTGCAGGGCGGTAATCTGCACCTCGCCCATATGATAGGTCTTTCCAACGTTATCAAACTCCACAAAGGGCATAACGCTTCACCTCATCCTTTGTTTTTTTTATTGTAGCACAATTTCCGGCGAATTTGAGAATAATCAGTGAATTCTTGAAAAGAAAATAAGCCGCGGCGAAAATACGCCGCGGCTTTGTGTATGGATGCCCGAACTCAGGGGGCTACAAAGCCCACCTTCTTGTAGACCTTGCGAAGAGTCTTTTCCGCCACGTATCCGGCCTTCCTGGCACCGTCCCGGTAAACGGATTCCAGATACGCCTTGTCCTTCATCAGACGGGTGGCTTCCTCCCGGATGGGGCGCAGGGTTTCCACCACCGCCTCGCCCACCTTGGGCTTGAAGGCGCCGTAGCCCTGACCGGCAAACTCCGCCTCGATCTGCTCGTAGGTTTCACCGGTGCAGGCGGAGTAGATGGTCATCAGGTTGGCCACGCCCGGCTTGTTCTCCCGGTCGAAGCGGACGCAGTGTTCCGTATCGGAATCTGTGATGGCCCGCTTGAACTGACGCATAATGACCTCCGGTGGATCCATCAGCAGAATCCGGCCGGTGTCCTCATTCTCGGACTTGGACATCTTGGCGGTGGGGTTGGTAAGGCTCATGATCCGGGCGCCCACCTTGGGAACATAGGGCTCCGGAATCTTGAATACATCGCCGTAGACACCGTTGAACCGGCGGGCTATGGTATGGCACAGCTCCACGTGCTGCTTCTGATCCTCGCCAACCGGCACCAAATCCGGCTGATACAGCAGAATATCCGCCGCCATCAGGCTGGGATAGGTGAACAGGCCGCCGTTGATGTTGTCGGCGTTCTTGGCGGACTTGTCCTTGAACTGGGTCATGCGGCTCAGCTCGCCGAACATGGCGTAGCAGTTCAGCACCCAGCCCAGCTCCGCGTGCTGGGGAACATGGCTCTGGATGAACAGGGTGTTTTTCTCCGGATCCAGGCCGCAGGCGATGTACTGGGCAAGCTGCTCCAGCGTCCGCCGGCGCAGATCGGCAGGGTTCTGCCGGACGGTGATGGCGTGCAGATCCGCCATAAAGTAAAAGCAATCAAATTCTTCCGCCCGGGCACTCCAGTTCTTGATGGCGCCCAGATAGGAGCCCAGGGTCAGGTCTCCCGAGGGTTTGATGCCGGAGAGCATTCTTTTTTTCACGGTTGTTTCTTCCATAATCGGACACCTCCCATTTCGTTACCCGCATTCTAGCACAGACGCGGGAAAAACGCAATCAAAAATTGACAATATGTTCCGGGGATGTTATAGTATAGGGTAGATTTTTGAAAAGAAGAGGTAATACCCATGGATTATCAAGCACTGGCTGAGCTGCTGTTCCCCGACGTCACCGACACGCCGGAAATGCTGGAGGCCCGTTATCCCGCCCGTGACCTGCCCGAAGGGGCGGTAGTCACCCGGATGGCTCCCTCTCCCACCGGATTTGTTCATCTGGGCAATCTGGTCATGGGACTGACCGCAGAGCGCATGGCGCATCAGAGCGGCGGCGTTCTGTTCCTGCGGGTGGAGGACACCGATGCCAAGCGGGAGGTTCCCGGTGCCGTGGAGGTGCTCATCAACACTCTGAAGCACTACGGCATTCAGTTCGACGAGGGCGCCACCATCGACGGCGACAGCGGCAATTACGGCCCCTACCGCCAGAGTACCCGGGCCGCCATCTACCATGTCTACGCCAAAAAGCTGGTCTCCCAGGGGCAGGCCTATCCCTGCTTCTGCACCGAGGAAGAGCTGACCGCCATGCGGGAAAAGCAGGAAGCCGCCAAGGAAACCACCGGCTACTACGGCGCCTACGCCGTCTGGCGTGACCGTCCCATGGAAGACATCCAAGCCCAGCTGGAAGCCGGCCATCCCTGGGTTCTGCGGTTCCGCAGCACCGGCTCCATTGAGAATCAGTCCAAATATGACGATCTGGTCAAGGGCAAGCTGACCATCACGGAGAACAATGTGGATCATGTCCTTCTGAAATCCGACGGCATTCCCACCTATCACTTCGCCCACGCGGTGGACGATCACCTGATGCGCACCACCCATGTGGTTCGGGGTGACGAGTGGATGGCTACCCTGCCCTTCCACATTCAGCTTTTCAAGGCGTTGGGCTTCCGGCTGCCCAAATACGCCCACATCGGCCCGCTGATGAAGATGGACGGCACTTCCAAGCGCAAGCTCAGCAAACGGAAGGATCCCGAGCTGGCGCTGACCTTCTACAAGGCAGAGGGTTTCCCCGTCAAGGCCGTCTACGAGTATATCATGACCATCCTGAACTCCAATTTCGAGGACTGGCGCCGGGCCAATCCCAATGCCGATGCCACCGCGTTCCCCTTCAGCCCCAAAAAGCTGAATCCCGCGGGCTCCCTGTTCGACTACGCCAAGCTGGTGGATGTGTCGAAGAATGTCATCTCCCGGATGGATGCCGAGACCGTGTATTCCCTGCTGCTGGAGTGGGCGAAGGAATTCGATCCCGACTTTGGCGCCAGGCTGGAAGCCGATCCGGATTACGCCAAGCGGATCCTGGCCATCGGCCGGGGCGGCAGGAAGCCGAGAAAGGATCTGGCCACCTGGAAGGAGGCCAAGCCTTACATGGGCTTCTTCTACGACGAATATCTGGAAGCGCCCGTTTTTGACGAAAAGTTCAGCAAGGCCACCATTCGTACCGTCCTCGAAAAGTTCCTTGCCTCCTACGATCCCGCCGACGATTCCGCGGTCTGGTTCGACAAGGTCAAGGCCATCACCGCCGAAATCGGCTTCACCACGGACATGAAGGCCTACAAGGCGGATCCCGATGCCTTCCCTGGCACCGTGGCGGATGTTTCCACCTACCTTCGTCAGGCCGTCACCGGCAAAACCAACTCTCCCGACCTGTACACCGTCATGCAGATTCTGGGCAAAGACCGCACCGTGGCCCGGATCCGCGCCGTCCTCGCCGGACTGTAAACAGAACACCTCCAAAGGGAAATCCCCTGGGAGGTGTTTTTTATCCTTCAATCTGCCGGACAAAGGCGGGTTTGTCCGCAGCTTTGTAGAAAGCGGATCCGGCAACCAGCACATCGGCGCCGTTTTCCTTACAGATTTCGCCGGTGACCGTGTCCACACCGCCGTCCACTTCCAGATGGCAGCCGGGACGGCGCTCGTCGATCATCTCCCGGAGGGTGCGGAGCTTGGGCATCATATCGGCCATGAATTTCTGCCCGCCGAAGCCGGGCTCCACGGTCATCACCAGAACCAGATCGCATTTATCCAGGAACGGAAGCACCGCCTCCGCAGGGGTGCGGGGCTTGACCACCACGCCGGGACGGACGCCCATGGCGGCAATCTTGTCCAGCGCCGCGTGGATGTTTTCCGGGGTATCCGCCTCCACATGGACGGTCAGGTAGTCCGCGCCGGCCTTACAGAATTCCTCCACATACCGGATGGGGCAGTCGATCATCAGATGCACGTCCAGCACCATGTCCGTGATGGGGCGAATGGCTTTGACCATGGAATAGCCGAAGGACAGGTTCGGCACGAAGTGGCCGTCCATAATGTCCACATGGAGCCACCGCGCTCCGGCTTCACCGGTTTTGCGGATGTCCCGCTCCAGATTCACATAGTCCGCGGCCAGAATGGATGGGGAAAGAATCGCCATGGGAATCCTCCTTTACAAATTGCCCGTGTGCCGGGCTGAATAACAAGAAAAAAGACCTTTCCGAAGAAAGGTCTTTTGGTGGGCGAGGCGGGACTTGAACCCGCACGTCCGCAGTGAACACTAGAACCTGAATCTAGCGAGTCTACCAATTCCACCACTCGCCCATATGCTGTTCCGGTTGGGCTCTCACCCGACCGCTTGGCTATCATACCACGGAGGTCCGGATTTGTCAACACCTTTTTTCGGGAAATTTGAAGTTTTTTCAGTCCTTGTAATAGAGCAGGCAATGGCAGTAGCCCTTGAAATTGGGATCGGCGATCTGCTCCCGGAATTCCCGGCACATGCACTTGTTATCCTCGGTGCGCTGGAGACGGCAGGGGCAGTATCCGCCGGTGCGCTTCAGTCCCTCCCGCACGGAGGCCACGATCTCCTTATCCTCATTCAGCCGAACCGCCATTGCAGACACATCCTTTTTCATTTATCATATCATCCCTGTCAAGTGGCAGGAAAAACGGGAGCGGGTTGCCCCGCTCCCGCGAATGGAAAATCAGAAGAACTTCTTTTTGGCGGAAACGGTGGTCACCAGAGCGGTGCCGGCCAGCAGCGCGAGGGCAGCCGCGGCAGCAACGGTAACGCTTTCACCGGTCTTGGGCGCCTCATAGGCCACGGTACCGACGAAGCCGTTATCGGCGGCTTTCACAACGACCCAGATGTCCTTGCCAGACTCGATGGCAATGTCGTTGGTCTGAACGCCGTCTCCGTTGATAATGACATTCTTCGCCCAGCCGGGAACCTTGACGGTATACCAGCCGTCTTCGCCCAGAGTCATGGCGGCGCCGGGCCAGGCGTTGTTATTGCCGCCGTCCCAGATATAGGCGCCGACATTGGTCCAGCCCTCGGGAACCTTGGCATGAACGGTGATCTCATTCTCTTCCGCAGGAGGAGTAACGGGATCCGACGTACCCGGATTGCCGCTGCCCACGGCAGTGACGGTCACGGTAAACTTGGCGCCGTTCTTGGTGGAATAGTCAAAAGCTCTCAGATCCAGTTCAACCTTTACATCGGACTTCTCGGTAACGCTGACCTCAATATTGGTTCCGGAATTCCACCATGCGTCGGTCACAACACCGGAACCGCCGTAGGCACCGCCGAAATTGTAACTCCAGCCTCCGTTGGCAGCGAACTTGAACATCAGAGAGACATTTTCCAGACCGGCAAAGGTGTACTCATACAGGCGGTCGGCCTTCTTGGTCATAACGGCAGGGCCATTGGCAGGATCCCAGTTGCCAAGATCATCAATACCGGCACCCACGATACGCACGACCTCAACGACAGGCTCTCCGGCAACGGCGACACCGCTTCCGCTTACCTTGATCTCGGAAGTGGCGGGATTGAAGGTAATGGTCACATCGCAGGCAGTGGATACCGTGATATCAAAGTTCTGGCCGGGCCAGCTCTGGTCCCAGGAACCATTTGTAACCTTGAACCCGTAGCTTCCGGGCTGAACATTGGAGAAGGTCTTGGTGTAGAGGTCGCCGCTCTTGGTCATGGCATTCGCGGCATTCGACGGATCCCAGTTGGTACCGCACAGGCCCTGATCACCGGCAACTACATAGTAATCCTCGGCGAACACGCTGAGCGCCAGCACACCCATGCACAGAACCAGGCACAGGATAACTGCGAGCAATTTTTTCATATGTTTTCCCTCCTAAAGAATCAATCCCATTCACGGTTCGGATATGGGATATTTGGATAGAATCAATATAACATCAACCAAAAGTGAAGTCAATAAAACCGGTTGCGCATTTTGGATTTTCCACGTTTTCACCAAGCGGTATTGCGTTCCTTTGTACAGTTTCACAACCCATTTTTGTGCCCGGCAGCCGTTAGGCCAACCGGAACTTTAAAAAAGCCTTAATATCCTTCCGCCGCTTTTTGTGCTATAATGGAATAACGGATTCACGATTACGGAGGTACTTCCATGAAAGTCAAAAAAATTTGGATTTCGATTCTTCTGCTCCTGATTGCCGGAGGGATCTGCGCTGCCGTTGTGCTGGTTCGCCGCCCGCCGGATTACGGCTCCGCCACCGATGCCCAGCGGAAAGTGATGGATTACGCCGAAGCCAACGGCCTTTCCTACCGGGATTACCCGGAAAGCCTCATCGCCCTGCTGGAGCGCAACCCGGAGACGGAGAAATTCGTTCTGGAATACCCCACCGCCAGCCGGGAGACCTTTGCCGTGGATCTGTCGGAATATGCGGATACCGACACCATTCCCCTTTTTCTGCAGTGGGATCAGCGCTGGGGGTATATCCGCTACGGCTCCGATGTGGCGGGACTCACCGGTTGCGGGCCCGTCTGTCTGTCCATGGCCGCTTACTATCTGACCCGGGACGGCGCTTACTCCCCCGATAAGGTTCTGGCCTTTGCCTCGGACAACGGCTACTATGTCCCCGGCAGCGGTTCCTCCTGGACGCTCATCAGCGAGGGCGGGGTGAAGCTGGGCTTCGACGTGAAGGAGCTGCCGCTGGACGAAAACCGGATCCGGAAAAGTCTGGAAGCCGGTCATCCCGTCATCTGCGTCATGGGCCCCGGAGATTTCACAACCTCCGGCCACTATATCGTCCTCACCGCATACGAGGACGGAATGCTCCGGGTCAATGACCCCAACAGCCGGGCAAACTCCGAAAAGCTCTGGTCTTACGACGATATTCACGGTCAGATCCGCAATCTTTGGGAAATCGGGAAGGGATAACACCGGAATTTGCCATTCTGTTATCATTTTGTAAGGAAAATTCATCGCTTTGACTCTTCCCTTTATGGTCGTATTATGGTATACTGTAAGCTACTGCCGCTCAGGCAGCAGCACAATCGCGATTGTAAAGGAAGTGACATCATGTCCGACCTGTCCCGGGTTTCCGTGGTACTCCCCTCTCTGGATCCCGACGAAAAGCTCACGGCCGTGATCGACGGCCTGCTTACATATGGTTTTACCGACATCATTCTCATCAACGACGGCAGCAAGCCGGAGAATCTGCACTATTTTGAAGACGCCGCCCGGCATCCCGAGGTGCATCTTCTGCATCACGAGATCAACCGGGGAAAAGGCGCCGCGCTGAAAACCGCCTTTACCTGGTTTCTGAAAAACCGTCCGGACGCCGCCGGTGTGGTCACCGTGGACGGTGACAATCAGCATCACCCCGAGGACACCCGCGCCTGCGCAGCGCATATGCTGGACACCGGCCGTATCACGCTGGGCGTCCGGGATTTTTCCCTGCCGGAAGTTCCCGCCCGCAGCCGCTCCGGCAACCGAATCACATCCTGGGTTTTCAAAATCTTCGTGGGTATGACCATCTCCGACACCCAGACCGGCCTGCGGGCCATCCCCAGGGACGATCTGGAGCTTCTGAACACCGTTGCCGGTGACCGGTTCGAGTACGAAACCAATATGCTGCTGGCCATGAAGGACAACGGCATTCCCTTCGACGAGGTAAAAATCCGCACCGTCTATATCGAAGAGAACAAAAGCTCCCATTTCCGTCCCGTCCGGGACTCCTGGCGGATCTACAAGCTGGTTCTCGCCCATTTCTTCCGCTACACCTTCAGTTCTCTCGTGAG
This sequence comes from Bacillota bacterium, assembly GCA_029007925.1. Classification (GTDB taxonomy): domain Bacteria; phylum Bacillota; class Clostridia; order Oscillospirales; family Oscillospiraceae; genus Faecousia. The sequence goes on from JAQXIT010000071.1 coordinate 26,174, forward strand.
TTCCGCTGTGGAAGAGGCGCTGTTTCTGCTGCTGACATGGCAACTGGGAGGCGTTCTGTCCGACCTCCTGCTGACGGCGGTTCCCGTAACCGTATCCCGTCTGCTCTCCAGTCTGCTGAATTTCTTCATCAATCAGAAGCTGGTATTCCGCAGCCGGGAATCCACGTCCACCTCCATGTTCCGCTATTTCCTGCTGGTCATTCCCATGCTGCTTCTGCAGATAGGGCTTTCCCACGGGCTTTATCTTCTGCTGCGCATCGGCGAGGCTCAGGTTTTTCTGCGGGGACTGATCTACGCCATCGTTATGATCTGTCTGTTCGTATTCAGCTTTATAGCGCAGCAGCGGTGGGTATTCGCCAAGCACAACACCAAAAATGAGGTATCCAAATGAAAACAACACGAAAAGCAAAAAATGTCCGCCGCATGGCACTGACCATCACCCTTCGGGTGCTGCTGGTGATCTTCACCGTCCTGATCCTTGCGGTGGTTGGGCTGTGCATGACCCTCAACGAGATTCTCAACGGCCCCTCCGAAAGCGCCCGGGATGTGCTGACCATGTCCCTGCTGGAGGCCAGCGCCACCAAATGGGTGCCGGGTCTGTTCATCGGCAAGGACAAGGTAGAGGAGATCCGTACCAAGGTGGACGCTCCCCTGCCCGACGATATTTCCGATCCCGAGATCGTCATCAGCGACATCAGCCAGACCGACAGTGAGGAATGGAAGGACTACCCCGACGGCATCCGCATCGAGACCGTCTACGGCAGCACCTTCACTGCCCATGTCATGCTGATCCGGGATCCCTCCAGCGTGTATCTCGCCACCTCCACGGATCACTTCTCCCTGGACACCCCCGGTACCCGGATCCACAATCAGATTGTGACCGAGGGTGCCATCGCCGCCATCAACGCCGGTGCCTTCAACGACGACGGCACCGCCGGCTCCTATGTGGGCAGTCTCCCCACCGGCCTGGTCATTTCCGAGGGCGAGGTGGTCTGGGACGACGGCCAGATCTACGAGGGCTTCGTGGGCTTCAACGAGGACAACATTCTGTTGGTGGCCAATTCCATGGACGCCGCCAAGGCCAAGGAACTGAGAATCCGGGACGGCTGCTGCTTCGGCCCCGTCCTGCTGATGGACGGCGTGGAAAACCAGATCTCCTACAGCAGCAATTCCGGCTTCAATCCCCGCACCGCCATCGGTCAGAGAGCCGACGGTGCCGTGATCTTCGTGTGCATCGACGGCCGTCAGGCCGGTTCTCTGGGCGGCACTTATACCGACATTACCAACATCATGGTGGAATACGGAGCCGTCAACGCCTGCAATCTGGACGGCGGATCCTCCACCGTCATGCTCTACCGGGACACCTACGGTCGCTACACGTCGGAGGACAAGCCCTGGAACAACGATATCGTGCTGGTCAACAGCTATTCCCTGCTCCAGCAGGATCCCCGGCGGATGCCCACCTTCTTCATGGTGGCACCCTCCAATCAGTGAGGTGAGACTATGTATCAGGGAAAATATACGCGCCCCGAGGCGCCGAAAAAGCCCGTTGAAACCGCTCCGCGTCCCTCTGAAACACCCCGTCAGCCGAACAGGGCTCCCGCCAGGAGAAAGCGCCGCATCAAGAGCTCCTTCCTGTTCTACAGCATCTACATGGGGATGGTCGCCCTGACGCTGATCGTCTTCCTGATTCTGATGATCCCCCTGCACAACTGGCTGGTTCGATTCGAGTCCTCTCAGCCCGACCGGCAGCGGGATCAGGTGTTCAGCATTCTCTTTGACGACCCGGACTGGGCGGTGATCTATGACCTCGCCAAGATTCCGGACACGGAATTCGAGGGCAAGTCCGACTATGTCCGCTACATGGAGGCAAAGCTCGCCGCCGCGGAGAATCCGAAGCTGACCTGCGCCGAAACCTCCGCCGGTCTTTCCGGCAACCACAAATACAACGTGAAGCTGGACGGCGAAACCATCGCGACCTTCACTCTGGTCAAGGGCGAAAGCGAGGATCCCAGAATTGAAAACTGGGAAATGGGCTCCGTAGAGGTGCCGCTGACACGCACCGAAAGCGTCACCGTGGAAAAGCTGCCGGAATACACCGTTCTGATCAACGGCGTGGCGCTGGGCAGCAACTATACCGTCCATACCGTATCCACCAAGGCGGAAGCCTATCTTCCCGACGGCGTTCACGGCTACCGTCTGGAGCGGCAGTATGTCTCCGGCCTGCTGGTACAGCCGGAAACCGTCCATGTGGTGGATGCCTCCGGCAATGATATTCCCCTTATTTTCCATCCCGAAACCAACACCTATTCTCCGGATCTCCCCGCCCCTGCGGAAATGACCGACGAAGAGCGGCAGTTGGCGCTGGACGCCGCCAAGGCTGACGCGCTGTACGCCATCCGCGCCATCAGCACCGGCGAGCTGCGCAAGCATTTTGATTCCAATTCTCAGGTTTACAAAGACATCTGCGACACCGCCACCTTCATTCAGTCCTACTCCAAATACGAATTTGACCAGAACGTGACAGATGTCACCGATTTCTACCGCTACAATGAGGAGCTCTATTCCGCCAGAGTGGTACTGCGGATGAATATCACCCGCAAGGACGGCAGTATCAAGAGTATGGACATCAACACCACCTACTTCTTCACCCGGAACAACGCCGGCATCTATCTGGTCACCAACCGAACCAACGAATCCGCCCAGGAGCGCACCGAGCAGGTACGCCTGACCTTCCTGTCCGGCGGCGAGCAGGTGGACACCCGGTTTGTGGATACCGATACCGCCTCGCTGATGCTGCCGGATGTCACGGCTCCCGAAGGGAAGGTTCTGAAGGGCTGGGCAAAGCAGGAGGTCGGCGAGAACGGCAAGGTCACCATGACCATTCTCTTCACGCCGGATGCCCACGGCATCGCTTATGTCCCCGAAGGCGCGCTTGCGGAACCGCTGACCCTTTACGCCGTATTTGAAAACGAGGAGGATGCCGCATCATGACGGAACTGTTCGCGACTCTGGCCACAGCCTTTGATCTGCCCATTCTGGACTGGATAGCCGCCCATCTTCGCTGCGGCTTTCTGGACGCGGTCATGCCCGTCATCACGGTGCTGGGCAACGCGGGAATCTTCTGGATTGCCCTTTCCGTGTTGCTGCTGCTGATTCCCAAGTACCGGAAGGTGGGTCTGGGAATGGGCGCCGCTCTCCTGATCGGGCTGCTGGTCTGCAATGTCACCATGAAGCCTCTGATGGCCCGGATCCGCCCCTATGATTTCCAGTGGGAACATTTCGGACGTACCATCGACCTTCTGATCGCCGCGCCCCACGACTATTCCTTCCCCTCCGGCCACACGCTGGCCTCCTTTGAAGCCGCCACCGTGCTGACCATTCACAGCAAAAAGTTGGGAATTCCCGCTCTGATTCTGGCCTCGCTCATTGCCTTCTCCCGGCTGTATCTGTATGTCCACTACCCCACCGACGTCCTGTTCGCCGTGGTGATGGGCATCGGCTTCGGATTCCTGGGCAATTTCCTGGTAAAAAAGGGCTGCGAAGCCTTCGAATCGAGAAAAGCCGCATAATCATCCACCGCAGGGCGGGAGCGTTCAGCCCGCCCTGCTTTTTTTGAAAGGAGCCGCTATGGAAAAACCCATTTTGTATCTCGTGATCCCCTGCTACAACGAAGAGGCTGTCCTGCCCATTACCGCGCCTATGTTCCTGAAAAAGCTGGATGATCTGTTTGCTGCCGGGAAAATCGGCGTTGGAAGCCGGATTCTCTTTGTTGACGACGGCTCCAAGGACGGCACATGGCACATCATTGAAGAACTGTCAAAGCAGGACAGCCGTTATTGCGGCATCCAGCAGAGCCGGAACCGGGGGCATCAGAACGCGGTTCTCGCCGGCCTGATGGAAGCCAAGGATCGCTGCGATATCACCATTTCCATCGACTGCGACGGGCAGGACGACATCAACGCCATGGACGCCATGGTGGACGCCTATTGGGAGGGCTGCGAGATCGTCTACGGCGTTCGCAGCCGCAGGGACACGGACACCTTCTTCAAGCGTTTCACCGCCCAGACCTACTATAAACTGCTGCGCGCCATGGGCGTGGAGACGGTGTACAACCACGCGGACTACCGTCTGGTCTCCAGCCGGGTGCTGCAGGAGTTTGCCTCCTTCCGGGAAGTGAATCTGTTCCTGCGGGGAATGTTCCCGCTGGTGGGCTTCAAAAGCACCAGCGTCTATTATGAGCGTCATGAGCGGCTGGCGGGAAAGAGCCACTATCCCCTGAGCAAAATGCTGGCGCTGGCCTTTGAAGGCATCACCAGTCTCAGCGTGAAGCCTCTGCACATCATCACAGGGTTGGGAGGCTTCATCGCGGCGCTGAGCTTTCTTGGAGTGGTCTGGTCGCTGATCGTGGCGCTGATGGGCAATTCCGTTCCCGGCTGGGCCAGCATGACCTGCATCATCTGCTTCATCGGCGGTGTCCAGCTCACCTGCCTCGGAGTCATCGGAGAGTATATCGGCAAGATCTATCTGGAGGTCAAGGATCGCCCCCGTTACATTATCAGCCAGCGGACGGACGATGGAGAGGAGAAAAAATGAAACTGCGGTTAAAGCGCGGGGGCGGCCTTCTGGCCTTTTCCCTGCTGGCGGCGGCGCTGTTTCTCGGCATCTGCTCCAAAAGCTCGCCGCTGTATCCCATGAACGACTGGGTGGACGTGAACTGCTTCTTTACGGTTGGGCGTTCCATTCTCCACGGCCTTGTCCCCTACGCCGATCTTTACGAGCAGAAGGGGCCGGTGCTGTATTTCCTCTACGCCCTGGCGGCTCTGGTTTCGGAGCATAGCTTTTTCGGCGTGTACCTTCTGGAAACGGTTACCTTTGGCCTGTTTTTGTATTGGAGCGGCAAGCTGGCGCGGCTTTATCTGGGAGACAGCAAAATGGTGTACTTCCTGGTGGCGGTTCTGGCGGCGGTAATCCCCGTTTCCCGGGCGTTTGCCCACGGCGGAAGCTGCGAGGAAACCAGCCTGTTCCTGCTGATCTACGGATTGTACAGCGTCACCGCGGCGCTTCGGGAAAACCGGCTGCTGACCTTCCGGGAAGCCTTCCTCAACGGCATATTTGCCGCCATGGCGCTGTACATCAAATTCACCATGATGGGCTTCTACCTGGGGCTGGCGCTGTTTGTCATCATCTGGTACCTCAGCACCGGATTTCGGTGGAAGGAGCTTCTGCGCACCGTCGGGCAATTTCTGCTGGGCATGGCAGCGGTCAGCGCCCTGGTGTTCGTCTATTTTGGGATCCACGGCGCCGTTTCGGACTTCCTGCGGGTCTATTTTTACAACAACCTGTTCCTCTACCCCCAGGAAACCGAAGGCACCAGGCTGGCGCTGATTTTCAACTGCCTGAAATCCACCCTTCAGTACAACTTCGTCTACGCGTGGCTGATTTACGGCGGTGTCGTTCTGATTCTTCTGGAGCTGCGGAAGAACTGGCGGGAACCGCTGATGACGGTGCTGTGCTTCGCGGGGCTCACCGCCGGCACCTACTGGGGCGGCCGCGGCTACATCTATTACGGTCTGATCCTGGCGGTCTTTGCCGTGTACGGGCTCATTGCCATCGGCAAATATCTGCGGTATTGGAAGCTCCCCCTGGGGCTGAAACGGGTTTACGGCACCAGTCCGGTGATCTTCGCCGTGGCGCTGAGTCTTTTTACCGCCGGTCTGCTGGCCATCAGCTACAAAAGCAGCGGCAACACCTATCTGATGGACTATGAAAAAGAGGATCTTCCTCCCTACCGTTTCGCGCAAACCATCTCTCAGGCGGAGGATGCCAAAATTCTGAACTTCGGGTTTCTGGACGGCGGATTCTATTACGCCGCCGATGTGCTGCCCAACTGCGAATTCTTCTGCACCCTCAATATCAACGCGCCGGATATGTGGCAGATCCAGCGGGAGTGCATTGAAAACGGCGAGGTGGATTTCGTCATCACCCGCAAATACACGCTGGATCGATACATTGCCGGTGCCGGCGGGTTTACACTGGTGGACGAAGCCACGTTCCGATTTGAGGGTGTGGACTTTACCTACTACCTGTATCAAAAGAATCCGAACGCATAGCGTTGCCGTTTCTTGACATTCCTGTCGAAAAATAGTATACTGACACCGGAAGAACATCCGCAGAACATATAGATTTGAGGTCTGATTATGAAGCGATTTACCAAGCGAACCCTGTCCGCGCTGCTGGCGTTTTTGCTGGTTTGCTCCCTGTTCGGCTCCGTTACCGTTCAGGCAGCCAATCCTTTTGTTACCGATCCCACCGGGTATACCAAAGCCTC
>JAQXIT010000072.1 GCA_029007925.1 Bacillota bacterium
GGAGGGATCGGTGACTTCCGGCTGAGTGGATTCGGTGGGATTCGTTTCGCCGCTGGGCTCGGTGACGGTCAGCTCCGCGCTGCCGGTGAGGGCGATGCGGTTTTCGGAAGCGGTTATGGAATAGCTTTCCTCGGCGGTAAAGCCTGCCGGCAGCTCCTTCACAACGGCGGTATAGTTTTCCCCGGCGGTGAGGGTGAATACGGTCTTGCCGTCGGCGCCGGTCTTGCCGAATGCAATCATATCGTCGGTTCCGCTGCCGGCATAGATATATAAAAGCACGCCGGAGACGGCGTTTCCATCCTGATCCACAACTTCCAGATGAAACTGGGACTGGGGAGCGCTGCTGTTGGAGGGCGTTCCGCTCTGGCTGCAGGAAGCCGCGGTGAGGCAGAGCCCGGCCAGCAGGCAGACGGTCACTACCATGGAGAGCAGCTTTCTCCCGGATGGAAGGTGGAATCTATGTATCATGTTTGCTCACGCTCCTTGCAAAATATCCCATTTATTATACCATGGGGCCAATGAATCGTCAAGAAAAAGTCGGTAATGAAAAGGAAGCAGAACACACCGGTTCCGCTTCCTTTGGGTGAAATATTCAGATATCAGGCGCTTTCAGATGCCGAATGATGACCATAACGGAAATCAGGCAGCAGCCGATCATAATGGGAAAGTGCCCCCACAGGAAGCTGGACAGCAAGGCCAGTACGGCAAAGAACGCATATGTGACGATGCTGCGCCGGCTGTTGGGATGGATTTTGATTACCGTGGAGAAAAGAATGTACAATCCGGCCAGAAGCAGCCAGATCATGGTGGTGTGAGCCACCGCAAGCAGAACGCCGAAGGAGGTTGCGATGCACTTTCCACCGTGGAATTCATTGAACATGCCCAAAGCGTGTCCCGCAACCGGCGCGGCAATCAGCAGGGAAAACCAGATGTTTTCAACGCTCAGAACCTGCTGTGCCAGAAAAACCGGCAGAAAACCTTTGAAAATATCCAGGATCAGGCAAAGAAGCCCAACCCCGACGCCGCAATGGAGAAACACATTGGCGGAACCGGGATTCCGATCCGGACTTTCCGCAGCCACATCGATACCGCACAGCAGTTTGGGGATGATACCGCAGTACATGACACTGCCGGACAGAAAACCCAACAGCGTATACAGCAGCCATAAGATCACGGATTTCATGGCACTGCCTCCAAAATCCGCTCCGCGATCCGCCGGGCGGAATCCGGGTGGATGAACTCCCGCTGGTATCTGCGCATTTCCTCCGCGGCAGCCTGGTTCGTCAGCAGAAAATCAACGGCAGCCGCGGCTTTTTCGGCGGTTTCCGCCCGGATGGACATTCCGTGGGATGAGAAATAGCGGACATTCTCCGTCTCGCAGCCCGGAATTTCCTTCAGGTGAATCAGGGGAACGTTGGCTGCCGCAATCTCCGTACTGGACAAGCCGCCGGGCTTGGACAGAACCACATCCGCAGCCTTGAAGTACAGATAAATGTCCGGTGTGAAGGGAATGACCCGAATGCGGGGATCCTGGCCGAAGGCTTCGTGGAGCTTGTGGGCAAGGGATTCGTTTTTTCCGGGAAACACCAGAATCCGCCGGCTGTCGTCGGCGCTGCGGTCCAGAGCCTCGCACAGCTTTACCAGATTTCCGCAGCCGGCGCCGCCGGACATCACCGCAATGACCTTTTTCTCCGGATCCACAGACAGAAGCCGACGGGCTTCCTCCTTGGAAATGGGACGGCTCAGCTTGCCGGAAACGGGAATTCCCGTGGCAAAGACCCGTTCCGCCGGGATGCCGACAGTGATCAGCTCCTGCCGGACATCCTCGTTCGGGGCAAAATAACCGCTGAGTTCCGTGTCGGAATAGAAAGGCGTAGCCGTATAATCGGTGAGGACGGCATAGCTGGGAGGCGCCTCCGGGAAACGTCTGGAGATGGCGGTCATGGCCTCCATCCCGTAAAGATGGGTACAGACTACCCGGTCAACATGGCTGTCCAGAATGTAGCGGTACAGCGCGTCGGCATATTTGCTGTTGGCCCAATAGATGGGGGAGGGCAGTCCGCTGCGATCATACAGGTCGCCGATCTTGTAAACCACCCCGAAAGCGGAGGGAGCCACCCGGATCAGATTGTTATACGCGGAGGAAACGGTATTTTTTATTTTTTGACTTTGGAAGGAGACGGGATCCAGAATTTCACATTCCATACCCATCTCCCGGAAGGCTTCAGCCATGGCTTTTGCCGCGCTGTTGTGGCCTTCCCCGGTGCCGCAGCTTAAAATCAGTATTTTCATGTTATCCTGTCCAATCGTAAGCGTTTCAGTATTCCGGCGGATTGCCGGAATGAGGAGCTTTCCTAATAACCTTGTTCTTTGTCAAATATAGCATAAACCCCAAAATGATGCAAGGAAAAAGTCGAATTGTAAATCATAATTGATTTTTCCTACCGGATATGCTAGTCTATTCTTAACCTGAAACAGGGGAGGAAATACATATGGATTCAAACAAACGATTTTGCTGGGATGTCCGTCCGGCAGCGGCGGCGGAGAATCAGGTGCGGGGTCGGAACTACCGCTTCACCGTGCTGACCGACCGGCTGATCCGGCTGGAATACGCGCCTGACGGCCGGTTTGAGGATCGGGCGACTCAAATGGCGTTTTACCGCGACTTTCCCCGTTGTGATTATACCCTGAAGCGCGGTGACGGAGAGCTGGTGCTGGAAACCGCCGCGCTGATTCTGCGCTTTCGGGAGGAAGCTCCCTTCGCGCCGGACACACTGCGGCTGAAGCTGAAGGCTGAGCCCGGTTCCGAATGGGGATTCGGGGAGCCCTTCGAGGATCTGGGCGGCACCGCGCGAACGCTGGATACGGTAAACGGCCGGATTCCGGTGGGGCGTGGCGTCTGCTCCCGCTGGGGCTTTTCCGTGCTGGATGATTCCGATTCTCTTGCGCTGGATGACAGCGGCTGGGTTGCCGTCCGGGCGGAAGGGAACCGGGACAGTTATTTTTTCGGCTACGGCTATGATTACCGGGGCGCCGTCCGGGATTTTTACCGGCTCACCGGCGCACCCTCCATGCTGCCGGCCTACGCGCTGGGCAACTGGTGGAGCCGCTACCATGCCTATACTCAGGAGGAGTATCTCTCGCTGATACAGCGCTTTGCGGATGAGGATATTCCTTTCTCCGTGGGCGTGGTGGATATGGACTGGCACATCACCGTGATCCCTCCGGAGCAGCAGGATCCCAATCGCCCCAGCGGCTGGACGGGCTATACCTGGAATCGGGAGCTGTTCCCTGATTATCGGGCATTTCTGAAGGAACTCCATGAGAAAAATCTGAAGACCGCCCTGAATCTGCATCCCGCCGATGGTGTGCGGCGGCATGAGGAAATGTACCCCGAGATGGCGAAGGCCTGCGGTGTGGATCCGGAAACAGGGGAGAGTATCTTGTTTGATATCCTGTCGCCGGAGTATATGGGGAATTATTTCGACATTCTTCACCATCCTTATGAGGAGGCCGGTGTGGACTTCTGGTGGATGGACTGGCAGCAGGGAACCGACTATTCCTGGATTCACGAGGCCAACAAGCCGGGCCAATACGCGGATCCCCGGGAGCGGCTGGATCCTCTGTGGATGCTGAACCACCTGCACATTCTGGACATTTCCCGCAGCGGCAAGCGTCCCATGTTCTTCTCCCGCTTCTCCGGCCCCGGCAGCCACCGCTATCCCGTGGGCTTTTCCGGCGATACCGTCATCACCTGGGATTCCCTGAAATTCCAACCGGAATTCACCGCTATGGCTTCCAATGTGGGCTACTGCTGGTGGAGTCACGATATCGGCGGCCACATGATGGGTGTCAAGGACGATCAGATGGTGGTGCGCTGGATCCAGCTTGGCGTATTTTCGCCCATCAACCGGCTCCACAGCTCCAATTCTCCCTGGCTGAACAAGGAGCCCTGGAGCTACGGGCCGGAGAAGGGGAGCATTATGAAGGATTGGCTCCGTCTGCGCCACCGGATGTTCCCCTATCTGTACACCATGAACCGCCGCACCCATGCGGCCCTGGAGCCTCTGGTGCAGCCTATGTATTACAGCCATCCAAAATGTGCCGCAGCCTACGAGGTGCCGGATCAGTTCTGGTTCGGCAGCGAGCTGATCGTTGTGCCTGTGACCCAGCCCAACGATCCCGTGACCGGCCTGGGCGAGACGGAAGGCTGGATCCCTGACGGATGCTGGTTTGACCTCTTCACGGGACTGCGTTACGCCAGCCGGGGCGGCAGAAAGATGCGGCTGTATCGTCCCCTGGAGCGGATCCCGGTGCTGGCAAAGTCCGGCGCCATTGTGCCGCTGGCTCAGTACGAAGCCCACGACAACCGGCTTACCAACAGCGACCATATGGAGGTTTTGGTATTCCCCGGCGAATCCAACACCTTCACCCTCTACGAGGACGGAGGAGACGGCAGTGAGTACCGGCAGGGCGCCTTCGCGGAGACGGAGATGAATCTGAAATGGGATTCCGAGGCGGAATTCACCATCCGTCCCGCTTTTGGGGATCTGTCCCTGATCCCCGAAAGCCGAAAGTGGAGCATCCGCCTGCGGGGCTTCCACCAGGACGCAGCGTTATCCGTGAAGATCGACGGAAGAACCGTGGAGGAGAACGTCACCCGGGATCCGCAGACCAATACCGTCACCGTGACGGTATCGGCGCCGGTTACCTCCGAAATCACCCTGCTTGTGACGGGTGACACCTTGATTCACGACAATGCCGACGTGCCGGAGCGCTGCAAGGAAATCATTCGTGTGGCACAGATCCCGTACGGAATCAAGGATCGGATTTGGGAGTCCATTACGGATCCTGCGAAAAATGCTCACCGGAAGCTGACGGCCGCCGGCGCCTGGGTGCCGGACCAATCGGTTCTGCTGGGGGCGCTCCGGGAGCTGCTCACGCTGACGGAGGATGAGTACCTTGGCAGTCAAATTTGAAAAGGGATGAGGGTAACCATGCTGAACGACAAGTTCCAAGATTTTCTTTCCTATCACATCTATCAGATCTACCCCCGCAGCTTCTGCGATTCCAACGGCGACGGCATCGGTGATCTGCCGGGCGTGATCCGCAAGCTGGACTATCTGAAGGATCTGGGCATCAACGCCATCTGGCTCTGCCCTTGTTATCAAAGCCCGAAAGAGGACAACGGCTACGACATCTCCGATTACCGGGATATCATGCCGGAATTCGGAACCATGGATGACATCCGCGCCCTGATTTCCGAGATGCACGCAAGAGATATGAAGCTCATCCTGGATTTGGTTCCCAATCACACCTCCTCCCGGCACCGCTGGTTTCAGGAATCCCGGAAATCCCGGGATAACCCATACAGCGACTACTACTATTGGTTCGATTCTCCGCCCAATGACTGGCAGAGCTGTTTCGGCGGCAGTGCCTGGCAGTACGACGATGTGAGAGGCCAGTATTACCTCCATTCCTACGCCGTTGGGCAGCCGGATCTCAACTGGGAGAACCCGGCGGTGGTGAAGGAAATGCAGGATGTGGTGGATTTCTGGGTGGACATGGGCGTGGACGGCTTCCGCATTGACGTGATCGACCAGATCTCCAAGGATTTTGTCAACGGCAGCAACTGCTTTGGCCCCCGGCTCCACGAGTATATTCACGCGCTGTTCGGCAGAGAAAAGACCAGACATCTGTTCACTGTGGGGGAGTGCTGGGCGTCGGATATCGACGAGGTGCGCCGCCATGTTGCTCCGGAACGGGACGAGCTTTCCACTCTGTTCCAGTTTGACCATCAGAACTGCGGCCGGGAGGAAAAGTTTACCCGGAAGCCGGATTCCCTTCAGTCCGTTTGGCGGATTCTGTCGGGCTGGGAAACCCGGATGCAGGAAAACGGCTTGCTTTACTCCCTGTTTACCGATAACCACGACAATAACTGGCTGCTGGAACGGCTTGGAGACCGGGGCTCGCTGCGCTATGAATCCGCCGCCTGCCTTGCTGCCATGGTGTACCTGCTGCGGGGTGTGTGCTTCCTGTATCAGGGGCAGGAGCTGGGCATGATCGGCTCCCACCACGATTCCATTTCGGATTTCCGTGATGTGGAAAGCTTCAATTTCTACCGGGAATTCTGTGACCGCATGACGCCGGAGGAAGCGCTGGAGAAAATCAACTTTGGCAGCCGGGACAACACCCGCAGGCCCATGTGCTGGAGCGGCGGAGAGAATGCCGGTTTCACCACCGGGGAACCCTGGATCCCGCTGAACAGCCATTGGCGGGAGATCAATCTGGAGGCGGATCAGGCCTCCGACAAGTCCGTCTGGCGTTTTTACCGGGATTTGCTCCACCTGCGGTTGAAAATGCCCGCGCTGACCGTGGGCAGCTTTGAGGAGGTCTCACAGCCGGATGCCGGTTTCTGCGCTTACACCCGCAGGGCGGGGGAGCAGATCGTGCTGGTGGTGTGCAATTTTGAAAACACCCAAACGCTGGAAATCCCCGGCGCAGAAGGCAGGCTGCTGCTGTCCAACTACGGTCTCAGC
>JAQXIT010000073.1 GCA_029007925.1 Bacillota bacterium
GCCACGTCGTTGGTCTTGGTGGCCACTTCCCGGATGAGCTGGGCGCCCATATTCTCAAAGGGATCCTCCAGCTCCACTTCCTTGGCGATGGTCACGCCGTCGTTGGTGATGAGGGGCGCGCCGTACTTCTTGCCCAGGACAACGTTTCTGCCCTTGGGGCCCAGGGTGACCTTAACGGTATCGGCCAGCTGGTCGATGCCGGACTGCAGCTTCTTACGGGCGTCCTCGCCGTAAACAATCATCTTTGCCATAATGTGTTACCTCCCGAATCAGTCCAGCACGACGGCAAGAATGTCGTCCTGCTTCACGAATTTGTACTCCACGCCGTCCAGCTTGATCTCGCTGCCGGTGTACTTGCCGACAACCACCTTGTCGCCGGCCTTGACGGTGACGGTGACATCCTTGGTGCCGGGGCCGGCGGAAACCACCTCGTAGATAGCGGGTTTTTCCTTGCTGGTGGTGGCCAGAATGATGCCGGAGGAAGTGGTCTCCTCGGCTTCGTGCTGCTTGAGCAGAACATTGTCTGCCATGGGTTTGAGCTTCATGGTATTTAGCCTCCAAAAAAGTATTTAGACCGCAGGTATCGGCCGGGCCGTCCTGCATTTATCTACGGTGTTAGCACTCTTTGCTCCCGAGTGCTAACATATCATAACCCAAAGCCTTCCAAATTGCAAGAGGTATTTTGGAATTTTGCGTGAATATTTTATGAATTCTCGTGGGAAGGGTGTCGAAAAAAGAAATGCCCCCACAGGAAGCGGACGGGCGCCTCCTGTGGGGGTTGAATTCCTATGGATCAGTAATTGGCCTCGCTGATTTCAAAATAGCTCTGGGGATGGGCGCAGACGGGGCAGACCTCGGGAGCCTTGGTGCCGACGACAATGTGACCGCAGTTGCGGCACTCCCACACCTTGACCTCGCTCTTTTCAAACACGGAAGCGGTCTCCACATTCCGCAGCAGGGCGCGGTAGCGCTCCTCGTGATGCTTCTCGATGGCGCCCACCATGCGGAACTTGGCGGCCAGCTCCGGGAAGCCCTCTTCCTCGGCGGTCTTGGCGAAGCCTTCGTACATATCCGTCCACTCGTAGTTCTCGCCCTCGGCGGCGGCCTGCAGGTTGTCGGCGGTTTTGCCGATGCCGCCCAGCTCCTTGAACCACATCTTGGCGTGCTCCCGCTCGTTCTCGGCGGTCTTCAGGAACAGCGCCGCGATCTGCTCGTAGCCTTCCTTCCTGGCCACGGAAGCGAAGTAGGTGTACTTGTTTCTGGCACCGGATTCGCCGTCGAAGGCGGCGTGGAGATTCTTCTCGGTCTGGGTGCCTGCGTATTTGCTCATATTGGGTTCCTCCTGTTGTTTGTTTGAATTCACGGACGGCTCCTCCGTCCGGGGAACGGTGACTTTTACAAAATCCGAAGCCGGATGCTTGCACAGCGGGCAGATATAGTCCGCGGGAAGCTCCTCGCCCTCGTAAACATAGCCGCAGACGGTGCAGCGCCACACGGTCTTGCCCTGGGGCGCCTGAGGCTGGGGCTTGGGTTTGATGGCGGACTGATAGTAGGCATAGGTGGCGGAGGGCTCCGGGGCCAGCACCTCCATGTCCGTCACGGAGGCGATGAACAGGGTGTGGGTTCCCAAATCGACGGTCTGCTCCACCGCGCCGCTGATATAAGCATTGGTTCCCTCGGTGACATAGTACAGGCCGTTTTCGCTCCGGGCGCAGGCGGTGAAGTCCGCGAATTTGTCCACCGTCCGGCCGGACCGGAAGCCGAAATGCCGGAACAGGTCGAAGCTCGCCCTTTCGCTCAGAATGGAGATATTGAATTTCCCGCTGCGCAGAACCATATCGTGGGTGTAATTGTCCTTGTTCACCGCGATGCTGATCCGGTTGGGGGTGGAGGTCACCTGAGCCGCCGTGTTGATGATGCAGCCGTTGTCCTTTTCGCCCTCCCGGGCGGTGAGGACGAACAGGCCGTAGCTCAGGCTGTACATGGCTTTCTTGTTCATATGGCGCCTCCCATCAGGTCATGGCCGCGCCGTCGACATGGAGAATGTCGCCGGTGACATAGCTTGCCAGATCACTGGCCAGATACAGGTACGCGTTGGCGATGTCCAGCGGCTCACCCACACGGCCCAGCGGAATACCGGCGGAAATCCGATCCACCAGCTCCTGGGGCAGAGCGGCCATCATGTCGGTGCGGGTGACACCCGGCGCCACGGCATTGACCCGGATGTGATCCTTGGCCAGCTCTCTGGCCAGAGACTTGGTCAGGCCGTTCACGGCGAACTTGGAGGTGGGATACCCGCAGCCGGAGGGCTGACCGTAGAGGCTGACCATGGAGCTTGTGTTGATGATGACGCCGCCGCCCTGCTCCTTCATGATCCGCGCCGCGGCCTGAGAGCAGACGAACACCGCCTTCACGTTCAAGTCCATGATTTTGGAGAATTCCTCCACGGTGTAGTCGTACAGACCGGTTCGGGAGGAGATGCCCGCGTTGTTGGCCAGGATATCCATGCTGCCGAACTTCTCCTTGACGGAGGCGAAGGCTTCCGCCACCTCCTGGGGGACGCAAAGGTCGGGCCAGATGCCCATGACACGGTCGCCGTACTCCGCAAGCTGGGCCACCGCTTTTTCCACGGTTTCCTGCCGGGAACCGGCAACGGCCACATTGGCACCGTTTTCCAGATACTTTTTGACGATGGCGAGACCGATGCCTCTGGTACCGCCGGTTACGATTGCTGTTTTGCCTGTTAACATATCTGTTTCCTCCTTATCGTAATGATGAATTTCAGCCGGATGCCGTTCCGCCGGCGCTTTCCTGCCGCCTGCATTCCGGGCAGAGGTAATAGACCTTCAGATCGTAGTACAGAAAGTCCTCTCCAAGCTGGCCGCGCAGGGGGGCGGTGAGATCCGCCAGAGCCACATCCAGTATTTTCCCGCATTTCCGGCAGATCAGATGGTCGTGCTTCTGAGTGGTGTCGTACCGGTCCGGCATCCCCTCGGCAGAGATTCTGCGGATCAGGCCGGACTGGCACAGCTTGTTCAGATTGTTGTAGACCGTGGCCAGAACC
>JAQXIT010000074.1 GCA_029007925.1 Bacillota bacterium
GCTCCCCGGCGGTGACGGCACAGGCTGGGAGTGCAACAGTGCGTTCCTGCTGTATGTTACCGGCGAAGGCTACCGTGATGCCGCTACGACCGCGCAGAGAATCACCATCACCGACGGCACCAAGCTGATTTCCCCCGATGATGCCTCCAGAGGTTATGTGTTCGTGGGCGATTTCAACATCTACAATGTGGATGGTACCTGGACCACCACCGCTCCCGTGGAGCATACCCATGCGCTGACCAAGGTGGATGCTGTGGAGGCCACCGAGGAGCACGATGGCAACATCGAATACTATGTCTGCGACTGCGGCAAGCTGTTTGCCGACGCCGAGGGCACCGTGGAAATCACCCTGGCGGATACCGTTGTGGAATATATCCCCCAGACCGGTGAAGCCGGCATCTTTGCCGCTGTGGTGGCACTGCTGTGCTCCGCCGTGGGCCTGATCGCTGTTCAGAAGAAAATGTTCTGATTTCCTTA
Source organism: Bacillota bacterium (assembly GCA_029007925.1). GTDB lineage: Bacteria > Bacillota > Clostridia > Oscillospirales > Oscillospiraceae > Faecousia. Next base: position 478 of record JAQXIT010000074.1, read on the forward strand.
CATCCCACGCCGGCCACCCGCCGGCGTGGGAAAGCATACGCAAGAGGAGCGTATATGATTATTGACAGGAAGTGTAATATGGAGACAGAAACGGAGCTTTTGATGCCGGTTTCCGTCATCGATTTCCATGGCGTAGAGAACGCCTCGGAGCTTCTGCGGGAAAAACCGCCCCATGTATCCTTTTTGACTGAGGGCGTTGCCCGCCTGACGGGGAAGGGTGCATGGGTGCTGCTGGACTATGGCAGAGAGCTGTGCGGCGGTCTGCGTATTCTGACGAGAACGGTGGAGTGTTTTCAAACCCGGATCCGTATCACTCTGGGGGAATCGCTGACGGAAGCCTGCAGCCGTATTGGCGCCAAAAATGCTACCAATGACCATTCCCCCAGAGATTTTGAGGGGATGCTCTGCAATATGTCGGATCTGTCCTTTGGCCAGAGCGGGTTCCGCTTTGCCAGAGTAGAGCTGCTGGAGGAAACCCAGGTCACTGTGCGCAATATCTTTGCCACCAATACGATGCCCCAGTTCCGCCGGGAAGGGGAGATCGTGACCAGCGACGAGAAACTGAACCGGATTATTCGTACGGCAGCCTATACCCTGAAGCTGTGCTGCCAGAATGGCCTTATCTGGGATGGCATCAAGCGTGACCGCCTGGTGTGGAGCGGCGATTTGAACCAGGAGGTGATCACCTCCCTGTACTTCTGGGGGGATAATGCCCATGTCCGCAATTCCCTGGACGCACTGCGGCAGGATACCCCTGCCGGCTCGTGGATCAACGATATTCCGGCCTATAGCGCCTGGTGGGTGGTCAATCTGTGCGACTACTGCCGCATTACGGGCAACCGGGCATATTTTGACGAAAACCGGGAATACGCCCTGGAGATCCTGCGGCGGCTGAACCACTTCGTTGCTGAGGACGGCACCATCGATTTCCGGCTGCCTCCGGAGGATTACATGGTATTCTTCCTGGATTGGCCGTCATATCGCACGGAGGATGCGGTGATTGGTACCGCCTGCCTGATCCGCTACGCGGCGCTGCTGTATCGGAGTCTGGAGGAGAATTCCTGCTGCGATATTCTGATCCGAAAGCTGGCCCGTTACATTGAGGAGCCCTGCCGATTCAAGCAAACAAGAGCCTTCCAGATCCTTGCGGGGCGGCGGGAGCCCGGCGACGAAGCTTTTCTGGAGGAAAACGGGGCAGAGGGAATGTCTACCTTCATGTCTTACTACATTTTGCGGGCCGACGCACTGGCCGGCGGCGAACGGATGCTGGATTTGATCCGACAGTATTTTGGCGCCATGCTGGATCGGGGCGCTACCACCTTCTGGGAGGATTTCCATCTGGAGTGGTTGGAGGGCAGCGGACGCATTGACGCCCTGCCCGAACCGGGACAGAAGGATTTGCACGGAGATTACGGTGACTTCTGTTACCGCGGTTTTCGCCATTCTCTGTGCCATGGATGGGCCGGCGGCGTGCTGGCGTATTTGATTGAGGACATGATCGGCCTGAAAGTGGAGAACGGTAGGGTACGTGAGATCCATCCCCATGCCATGGGTGTTGCCCAAATCCGGGCAAAACTGCCCCTGAAGGACGGTTGGCTGATACTGGAGATTGAAAACGGAAAGATACAAAAATGGGAAGAAACGAAAGACCTGTGAGGAACCCTGTGGCGCCATGACCCCGAAGTCACGGGAACAAACGGAAGAATCAGGCTGCCTCCGCTGCGGCCAATGCAGGGAAGCAGTCCGCCGCAGACATTGCCGGCAAAACCGAGAAGATTGTGTTTGATGATCTGCCCGAGAATCTGTAGGCCTTCAAGGCCCTCCCCCAAGCGGCGCTTTCCACACCTTTCGACACCGCGGCGCTGACCAACGGCGGTCAAGCCGCTGACGGAACCCGGATTCTCAGCTCCGCCGCCGTAAATCTGATGCGAACCAACCGGCTGGACGAAGTCCGTCTCAAGGATTTCAACTGGCCCCAACTGGCGGGCTATGGCTATGGCCTTGGCGTGCGGACGCTGATCGCCCCCACCCGGGGCGGCTCGCTTAGCCCCGTGGGGGAATTCGGCTGGGACGGTGCCGCCGGCTGTTACGTCCTCATGGATCCCGAAAATCGCCTGACCCTGTTCTACGCCCAGCAGATGCTGCCGAGCATGTGCGAATACACACACCCCCGTCTGCGTAATCTCCTCTACGGCTGCCTGTGACGGCGGCAGCCATTTTCATCACAGGCCGGCGCGATCACGGGATGCTCTTCCGGGCACCCGATCAAGTCGGTATGCCGCACCGAAATCACTCCTTGCAGGATTCGCCCAGCTTGTCGGCCAGTTCCTCCAGAATGCCCAGATCCCATGCCAGCCGGGAGAGAACATACTTGTCCCGGATATCCTTGGTGGCCTTGAAGGTGAGCTTCGCGCATTCCGGGCCGACGCCGATCGTGCGGAGATCACGGGAGATACCGATGGTATCCAGAATCTTCGACAGCTCCCCGACGGAGGGGAGTTCTTCATCCAGAATCTTGAGGATGGCGTCCCAGTTGTCGGCAATCCTCTGAAATCTGGCGGGATGGGCCGACTTATCGTATTTATGCTCCTTTTGCTCTTGGGCAATCATGGTCTCGCCGCTTTTGCCGAGGAACCCCCGGAGCTGAACGCTCCAGTCCCCGTAATCGAACGCCTCCACGGCGGCAAAAGCCTTCTCCCTGTCCGGAACGGTGGATTTGAGGGCTTCGTACAGCTCTACGGTTTTCATGGTTGCCATGGCACACTGAATCCCGTGCAGATCCACCGGCGTTCCGAATTCCAGCCCCCGCATATCCCACACATGGCTGAAATAGTGCTCCACGCCGGAGGCGGGGCGGGAAACCCCCGCGTAGGCCATGGCGACGCCGCCGATGACCAGACCTTCAAAAACGGCCTGAACCGCCGCTTCGTCACGCTTCAGAAGCCCCTGCGCATTGTCCACGCACTTTTTCAGCGCGGAGCGAATCAGTTGGGCGACACGCTCACAGTAGTATTCACCGGTAATGAGACTGCCAATGCGCCACTCCGCGATGGACACATATTTGGCAAGCATATCCCCCAGGCCGGATTTCAGCATATGCTCCGGAGCCTGCTTCAAAATGTCGGTGTCGCCGATGATTACATCCGCGCAGCGGCTGTTCAGAGAAACCTTCAATCCGTCCATGGACATGGAAGAGGTGGCGGACGCGTAGCCGTCCATGGAGGGCGCGGTACCGACAATGATATATTTTCTTCCGGAAACCTTGCTGAGAATCTTGCCGATATCATTGATGACGCCGGAACCGATGCCGATAATCAGATCGCAGCCGTTGTCGAAGTGCATGACGGCGGAGCCGACAGCTTCCTCGTTGGGCTCCAGCGCTTCGTTCGGGAAGACATACGCGGAGAATGCGATGCCGTGATCCCGCAGGATATGGATTACGGCTTCTCCGGCCGCCTTGTAGGTATTCCGGTCGGCCAGAAGAAAGGGCTTCTTTGCCCGATACTTGGCGACGAATTCCGGCAGACGCGGAAGGACGCCTTTCCCGATCAGAACATCGTCAATCGCGACGTCATGCTCTCTGCCGCAGGAACAGTGGGCAGAACCCAGATAATTTTCCACAAAAACACCTCCGGTTACACATTAAATTCTTATGATTGCTATGGTATTATCATAGTAATCCAATCAAATAATGTCAATATAGCAGGCGTAAGAAGAATATAACACACATATTTTGAACACATTCCTGACCGAACCAATCAGAAGATGAAAGAGACGAGCGTATGCCATTTTATGAAAGAGAGGACAAAATACTCAACGCGCTGCTGGAAAAGGAAAGCATGACGACACAGGAGTTATCCGCAAAGCTGTATGTCAGATCCCTACGCTGCGCAGGGATCTGATCAAGCTGGAGCAGATGGGGAAAATTATCCGAACCCATGGGGGTGCCCAGCTCATCCAAAAGTCCGCGGATGAGAAAATACCGTTTTTCCTCCGGGAGCAGGAGCAGAACGATGCCAAAGAGATTATGGCGGGGAAAGCTGCGACATTCATACGGGACGGAGACATTATCATGCTGGACGGAAGCACCAGCGCCTACAGCATCATCCCGCATCTGGCCGCATTCAAGAATCTGATTGTGATTACCAGTTCGGCAAAATCCTCCTTTCTTCTTGGCCGGATGGGGATCAGCAATATCTGCACCGGAGGAAGAATGATTACCCGTTCCCTTTCCTATATTGGGGAAGAAGCGGAAAACACGGTCAGGCGCTATCATACGGATCTTGTCTTTTTCTCCTGCCGGGGACTGTCCATGGACGGCAGGCTGACGGATAATTCCATCGAAGAGAACAGCTTGCGGAAAATCATGCTCCGTCACGCAAAGAAGAAGGTTTTCCTGTGTGACAGCAGCAAGCTGGATCATGTTTATCTGAACAACCTGTGTCACCTGTCGGATGTGGATGAGATGATCTGCGAACGAATGCTGCCGGAGCGTTTGTATGGGCTGCTGGGAGGCGGGGCCAAATAACATCCCCCGCTTTTTGAAGTGTATCCTGCAACCGACGGTTGCGAAAAATTCAACCCGAATGGGATTATCATGCCGATTTCCCCCTGTTATAATGAAACGGAAGGAGTGATTGGCTATGGCGTTACCGGAAAACATCTATCTATTAAGAACCAATGCCCGCCTGTCCCGTGAAAAGCTGGCCGAAATTCTGAATGTGTCTCATCAGGCCGTGCAGAAATGGGAAAGCGGCACATCCACCCCGGACATCAAAAATATTATCAGAATTGCGAAATACTTCGGTGTTTCCATGGACGCACTGCTGCTGGACTGCGACAGCCGGTTGGCGGAGGAGCGGAAAACCAGTGTGGAAATCCGCCCCAAGTATGCCAACCTCCATGAATGGGAGGACTACAGCGGCCAGTTGAGCGTGGAATATGTGCAGTCCATGGAAGAGGGACGGGACATCGAGCGGTACAAGGATCTGTTTGACGCGGTGTCCCAGATGCCTGCCGGCAATCTCCGCACCAGAATGGCGGATGTGATTTTTGATCTGGTGCAGCAGGCCGGCCAGCGGCCTGGATACGCCTATCTGGAGCCGTCGGTGCTGGAGGAAATTCAGGCGCTGCGGAAGCCCTTCCATTTCCGGAAGCAGGAGCCGGATGAAGAAACCCTGAAACAGAAAATCCACGGCGCGTGGCT
>JAQXIT010000075.1 GCA_029007925.1 Bacillota bacterium
CCGGGGCCGGAGTGGGAGCCGATGACGGCGCCGGTATACCCGATGACCACTTCCCGGACGCCGTATTTTTCCTTCACCATGGCCGCCAGGGTTTCGGCATCCTGCCGGCAGTCGCCGTGGCAGATGAACACCGTGTCGTTCTGACCCGGCAGTCCCAGCTCGCCCAGCTTGTCGGCCAGCGCCTGGATGGAGGCCTTCCGCCCCCGAACCTTGAACATATTGATGAGGTGACCCTCGTCATCCATATGGAGAACCGGCTTGATGTTCAACATGGTGCCCATGAGCGCGGTGGCGGCGCTGATCCGGCCGCCCCGCTTCAGATACATCAGATCGTCCACGGTGAACCAGTGGCACAGATGGAACTTGTTCTCCTCCAGCCACGCGGTCAGCTCCTCCAGAGTCAAGCCCTCCCGCCGCTTTTTGCAGGCGTACCAGACCAGCAGACCCTGTCCCAGGGATGCGCTGCGGCTGTCCACCACGCGGATGCTCCGGTTGGGGTATTTCTCCTTCAGCTCCTCCGCGGCAATGACGGCGGACTGATAAGTGGTGCTGAGGCCGGATGAAAAGGCGATGACCAGCACATTCTGCCCCGCTGCCAGCATGGGCTCCATGGCGCTGCTCCAGCGGTCGGGATTGACGGCGGAGGTGGTGGCCACTTCTCCGGAGCGCAGACCGTCGTACAGCGTGTGGATCCCTTCGTCCACGGAATCCGGCAGGGTCTCGCCCCGGAAGTTGAGGAAAAGCGGGACGGCGGTAAGCTCCAGATCGGTCAGAAGCTGCCTGCTGAGATCGCAGGCGGTGTCGGTCAGAATTTGATAGTCAGGCATTGGTGTTTCCTCCCAAAAAATGAATTGACTGCCGTTTGGCTGCGCTGTATAATAGTGGGAATATGCCGCGGCTTTTTCTTGATTGTAGCGGATTCCGGGGAAAATGTCACCTGTCTTTTCAGAGAATCCGCCGCCTGAGCATTCTCCCGGAGGGAGAATCGGGGATTCTACCTGGGGGAGAGCCGATGTTTCGGCATAAATGGGAATGATATCCGTTCCGGAGGGAAAAGAAATGACAAAATTACTGCTGCGTTTGTTTGTGAAGAACACGGAGGATCCCACCGATTCCGGCACCCGGGCTGCCGTTGGAGCCCTGTCGGGGATTGTGGGCATCGTGGCCAACCTGCTGCTGTTTACCGGGAAGCTGATTGTGGGTACCCTGTCTGGCTCCGTGTCCATCACCGCCGACGCCATGAACAACCTGTCCGACGCCTCCAGCTCCATCGTGACCCTCATTGGCTTCAAGCTGGCGGAAAAGCCTGCCGACGAGGAGCATCCCTACGGCCATGCCCGGTTTGAGTATCTGTCGGGGCTGGCGGTGGCGGCCATGATCGTGATTATCGGCTTCGAGCTGGCCAAAACCTCGGTGGAAAAGATTCTGCACCCGGAAAACGCCGCCTTTACCGCGGTCACCGCGGCGGTGCTGGTGGGTTCCATCGCCGTGAAGCTGTGGCTGTCCCTGTTCAACGGCAAGCTGGGGAAATATATCCGCTCCTCGGCCCTGGAGGCCACCGCGGCGGACAGCCGCAACGACTGTATCTCCACCGGCGCGGTGCTGATCGCGGCTGTGGTGGAGAAGGTGACAGGCTGGCACATCGATGGCTGGGCGGGTCTGGCCGTGGCGCTGTTCATCCTGTGGAGCGGTGCCAAGCTGGCCAGGGAGACCATCAGCCCCCTGCTGGGAGAGTCCGCCAGTCCCGAGCTGCGGGAGCGGATTGTGGACTACATAAGCGCCAACCCCAATGTGCTGGGCTATCATGACCTGATGGTTCACGACTACGGCCCCGGCCAGCGCTTCGCCACGCTGCACGTGGAGATGGATCAGCGGGCGGATCCGCTGGCGTGCCATGAGATCATCGACGACATGGAGCGGGAGTGCCTGAAAAGCCACAATATTCATCTGGTGATCCACTATGATCCCGTGGTCACCGACGATCCCGTCCTGAACCGGCTCCGGGAGGAGACGGAGAAAATTCTGTCGGGAATGGATCCCCGGCTCCGCACCCATGATTTCCGGATGGTGGAGGGCGACGGACACCGGAATCTGATTTTCGACATCGCCCTGCCCCAGGCCTGGACGGGTCGGGAAAAGGAGATCCGCCAGACCCTGGAGACCCGGCTGACGGAGCAGGAGGGCAGGAAGATTTACACCGTCATCACCTTCGACCCGGCAGGGTTTAATGCGTGAAGAGAGGGAATTCGGAATGTCATCGCGAGGAGGCTCCTTGCGGGCCGACGCGGCAATCCCATTGGAAGTCTTCGTGTAGGATTTCAAATGAGATTCCCACTTCTCGCAAGCTCCCTCGGAATGACGTGTTCTTTCCGGCCGCACCCCTATCCTGTATCGGATATCTATCCGATCCGGTAGAGACGTTTCCCGTTTTCAAAGGTGATCCGGCTGGCCTCCTCCGGGGAGATGCCCCGGAGCTGCGCCAGCGTCTCCGCCATGCGGTACAGCTTTCCCGGGTCGTTTCGCCGCCCGCGGAAGGGCTCCGGCGACATATAGGGGCAGTCCGTTTCCAGAACGATGCGCTCCAGCGGTATGGCTTTCGCCGCTTCTATGGCACGCCGGGCGTTTTTGAAGGTCAGCACTCCGGTGAAACCGATGTACCAGCCCATGGCGGTAAGCTGCCGGGCCATTTCGGCGGAGCCGGAGAAGCAGTGGAACACTCCCGTCACCTCCGGGAACTGCCGGATGGCGTCCATGCCGTCCTCGTGGGCCTCCCGCTCGTGGACGATGACGGGCAGCCCCAGCTCCCGGGCCAGAGCAAGCTGGTCGAGAAAGGCTTTTTTCTGGATTTCTCTGGGAATATCCTCGTAGTGATAGTCCAGGCCGATCTCCCCAATGGCGCGGATCTTGGAATTTAGTTTACATAACTTTCGGTATTCCTCCAAAACATCGTCGCAGACCTCATGGGCGGCGTCGGGATGGGAGCCCACGGCGGCATAGATCCAGCCGTACCGCCGGGAGAGCGCGTCCGCCCGCCGGGAGGATTCCAGACTGCAGCCGGGGTTCATCAGCAGGCCGATGCCGCTGTCCGGCAGGGAGGCCAGCAGGGCTTCCCGGTCGCCGTCGAAGGACCGGTCGTCCAAATGGGCATGGGTGTCAAAAAGCATGGTGTTTCATTCCTCCAGAACGGCCACGAAGCAGCCGTCGATTTGGTGAATCCGGGGGTCGTCGGGGTCAAAATCCGTGCGGTACAGATATTCCCCCAGCCCCCGTCCGGTCAGCTTGGCGTAGGCTTCCTTCAGAACCCACAGCCGCAGCAGCGCTTCCCGGGGCTCCGGAGCGGCAAGGAACCGCGCCTTTTCGGATTCGGACAGGATCCGCTCCGCCAGACCGGGGCGCACGGGACGATCCGCCTCCTCGGCGTCGATGCCGATGTTTTTCCGGCTCAGGCAGCAAAAAACGTGATTGTTTGTATGGGAAATGGAAAAAAACAGATCACTTTCCGGGAAATAGGGCTTTCCCCGCTGCGTGATCCGGATTTCGGGCAAATCCTCGCCGGTTTCCTGCCGGTAAAGCGCGGCCAGCAGTTCCCGCCCTGCTTCGTGACCGCCGCAGCCCTCCAGCCGCCGGTATGCGATGCGCATATTTCCACCTCCCGATGGCAATAGTATACGCCCAAATCCGCCCCGGGTCAAGGGGACGGCGCAGGATAGAGATCAGATACAAGATACGGGATATGGGACAGAAAAGCCCGCCGCCCGGTTGGGCGGCGGGGGTGGGTTTATCTTACGTACTCGATGACCACTCTGCGGTTGGGCTCGGTGCCGGTGGAGTGGGTGGTGATGTTCTCCATATCCTGCAGGGCGGCGTGGATGACATGGCGCTCGTAGGCGTTCATGGGCTCCAGAGTGGTGCGGCGGCGAGCCTTCAGCACCTGCTGTGCCTTCTTCCGGGCGTAGCGGCGCAGGCTGTCCTCCCGCTTGGCGCGGTAGTCCTCGGCGTCCACATTGATGCGGATGTGACCTTCCACATTCCGGCCCACGGCATAGTTGGCCAGATGCTGCAGGGCATCCAGGGTGTCGCCCCGGCGGCCGATGAGGTAGCCCAGATCGCTGCCGGTGAACTCCACGCTGTAGGTGTTGTCCTCCGTCCTGCGGGCATGGGGCACCGCGTCGGAGCCCATGTGCTCCAGCAGACCCTTCAGGAACACCTCAATCTTCTCCTCCACGGAGCCGGGCTCCGCGGGAGCGTAGACCTTGGGTTCCTTTGGCGCGGCTTCCTTCCGGGGCTCGGGGCGGCGCTCCGGCTTCTTGGGAGCCTTGGGCGCCTCCGCTTTGGGGGCTTCGGGCTTTGGTGCTTCGGGCTTGGGTGCCTCCGGCTTGGGCGCCTCGGGCTTGGGAGCCTCGGGCTTCTTTTCCGGTACCGGCTTGGCCTTGGGCTTGCTGCGGGACGCGGACGACAGGGCAACCTTGGGCGCCTCGGGCTCCGGATCCGGAGCCTCATAGGTCACCTGCACCTTGGCGGGCTGGGCGCCGATGCCCAGGAAGCCGGCCTTTGCCTGAGCCAGAACCTGAACGGAAACACTGTCCCGATCCAGACCCAGCTGGCTCAGAGCGGACTCAATGGCAAGATCGATGGTCTTGCCGGTAGTAACAATGGTCTTTTCCATGGATCAATCCTCCGTAGTGTCGGCGCCGTAACGGTCGGGGTTATAAGCGCGGCCCTTGCAGTAGGGACGGTCGGAGATGCCGGACATCGGGCGCTGCCCGGCGGGCTCCTCCTCGATGATTCCCTTTCTGGCGTCGTATTCCTTTTTCGCGGCGGCCCGGGCGGCCTCCTCGGAACGCTGCTGCTGCTTCTGCAGCTTCTTCTTGCTGGTATTCTCGGTGATGCCGTCGGGATTGGCGGCGCGCTTTTCGGCGCGGATGCGCTCCTTCTCCGCTTCGGCGGCCTCCTCGGCCAGATGCTTCTTCAGACGCTCGGCGTCCTCGGCGTCATAGATCCTGCGGTAGCGCTTGGTCAGGGCAACATCTTCCACGGTGCGGAGAATGCCGCCGGCCAGCCAGTACAGGGACAGTCCCGCGGGAACGGTGAAGCCGATCCACAGCGACATCAGAGGCATCATCCAGAGCATCACCTTGTTGGCCTGATTGGTCTGGGATTTTTTGGCGGTTTCCTTGTCCTCCAGACCCTTGTCGTCGGTGATGACGGAGTCGTTCATTTTCTGGGACAGCAGCATGGACACTACCTGCTGACCCACGGAGATCAGGGGGATCAGGAACAGTCCGATGTGGGCCCAGTCCCAGGCGCTCCAGCGGAACACATTGAAATCGGGAATGGCACCCAGGTTGATTTTCAGAAATTCAAAGTCAATGCCCGCCAGGGTGTCGGCGCGGATGCCGGGGATGGCGGCTTTGATCTGCTCGGCGAACTGGGGGATGGCCTGGGCAGCCACCACCTGATCGTAGTAGGGGTTGCTGGAGAAGAGTCCCGGGTCAGCTTCCTTGATGAGGGTAACGATCTGCCCGGCGATCTCACTGCTTTCGCCCAGCATATACACGATGGGCTGACGCACCACCTGCAGCAGGGGCAGCAGGAGCAGCATGGGAACCAGGCCCCACAGACAGCCGCCGCAGCCCATGCTGGCGCCTTCTTCCTTCTGGAGCTGCTGGATGGCTTCGTTCTGCTTCTGCTGGTCGTTGGCGTATCTGCGCTGGATCTCCTGGATCCGGGGGGTCAGGCGGGACATTTTCATCATGCTCTTCTTGCTCTTTGCCGTGATGGGCAGCAGAATGAGCTGAACGATGGCCGCAAAGATAAGGATGGCGAGGCCATAGCTGCTGGTCAGGTCGTAGAGGAATTTCAGCAGCCAGCCAAAGGGAACGGTAATGATCTTGATTTCAAAGTTCAATGGGACATTCTCCTTGTCACGGTACGGGGTCGTAGAAACTGCCTTTGTAGAAGGGGTTGCAGCGAAGCAGCCGCCTGACTGCCAGGTATCCGCCCTTCAGCGCCCCGTATTTGTTGATAGCTTCATAGGCGTAGGCAGAGCAGGTGGGGCGAAAGCGGCAGGATGGGGGCGTACAGGGGGAGATATTGCGCTGATAGAATCGGATCAGAAATAAAAAGAATCGTTTCATACTGTGCCTTTCTCGGGATTCCCGGAGGGCTCCAGAAGCCCGGCTCTGTCCGCAAGCTGCAGATAAGCCCGGGTCAGTTCCCCAAAATCCGCATGGACGGCCCGGGTTCGGGCCACCACCACAATGTCCCATCCGGGACGGAACCGATCCTCGTTGAGACGGTAGATTTCCCGCAGACGGCGGCGAACCCGGTTACGAACCACGGCATGCCCCAGCTTTTTGCCGACGGTGATGCCCACCCGATTGGTGTGGGTTCGGTTTTTCCGGGCGTAAAGCACCAGATATCCGTTGGCCTGTCCCGACGAGCGGTAAAGCCGCTGGAAGATATGATTCAGTTTCAGCGCACCGGAAAATTTCATGGCGTCTCCCTCAATTTCCGCCCTTAAAATGGGAGCGGGGCGAAGGTGCTTCGCCCCGCTTATAGCTCCCGTTTCGCATAGAGCGATTATCCTGCTGTTTGCTCACCCGAGCTCTGTCGATCAGGCGGACAGAACCTTGCGGCCCTTCGCGCGGCGGCGAGCCAGAACCTTACGGCCGTTGGAAGTAGCCATTCTCTGCCGGAAACCGTGAACCTTGGCGCGGTGACGGCGGCTGGGCTGGTAGGTACGCTTCATATTGGATACACCTCCTGTTGAATGCAATTATGCTCGACAGCCGGAAAAACCGGCCGCAGCGACACAAAATTGTGACCAGAATGAGTCATGCTATGGTATTATAGCCGAAATGGGCAAGAAGGTCAATACATTTTTTCAAGATTTCCGAAATACCGGGGAAAAGATGTCCCTCCCGCCCGAATGGCGGCTGCTGACGAGACGGAATGACAGGCTTTTAGGAGCGTACCGAAACCATGTCATTCCGAGGGAGCGCAGCGACCGTTGGAATCTCATTTAATGCCCGCGCAGAGGCTTCCAATGAGATTGCCGCGTCGGCCCACAAGGGGCTTTCTCGCAATGACAGCCTTGTCTAACCGTCATCCGTGGGTTCGGAGGGCTCGGAAGGCTCCGTGGGTTCCGGCGGCACCGTGGGCTCGGAAGGCTCCGTAGGCTCCACGGGTACTGTCGGTACCGTGGGCTCCGCAGGCTGGGTGGGTTCCGGTACCGTGGGTTCCGGCTCGGTGGGCCGGGGCTGCGTGGGCTGGGGCTCGGTGGGCTGAGGCTCCGTCGGCGCGGTGGGCATGGGGCCGTAGTTGGGCGGAATGTCCGGGCCGGTGAAGGTGCCGCCGAGCTTTTGGAGCACCCGTTCGTATTCCTCGGTGCCCTCCGCCATGGGCGTTGGGCGGAAATCATTCCAGCCGGTGACGGAGCTGAGCCGGCAGGGGACGATGGTCAGCACCCCCAGCTCCACGGTGCCGTCGGCCCTGCGGATGATCTCCTGACGCAGGATGGCGGTGTCCTTGTCCCTGGGATTGTGGTTGCCGCCGAAGGAGAAGTTGCCCAGACTGTAATAGATGATGCCGCCGCTGTATTCCTCGATGCGCTGCAGCACATGGGGATGATGCCCCCACACGATGTCCACTCCCGCGTCGATGGCGGCGTGGGCATAGCCGATCTGCTTGTCATTGGTGGTGTAGATGCCTTCATCACCGCAGTGGAGGGCCAGAATGACGATCTCCGCGCCACGGGCCCGCAGATCCGCCGCCTGGGCGGCCATGTCGCTGACATCCATGGTATAATTGGCGGCGTACATTCCGATGATGAGGCCGCTTTCGGTGGAGAACAGCGTGGAGCGGTTGGCCTCCACAAAGTCAACGCCGGCGTCGGTAAGTACCTGCTTGGTGGATAAGTAGCCCGCTTCGCCGAAATCGTAGGAGTGATTGTTGGCCAGGGTTACCGCCTCCACGGAGCTGCCCGTGAGGATGTTGACATAGGCGGTGGGGCCCCGGAAGGTGAAGCGCTTGATTCCGGGGGTGCCGCCGTTGGCGAAAACGCCCTCCAGATTGGCAAAGGTGCAGTCGTCATCGCGGAACAGCTCTGCCACGTTCTGGAAGGGATAGTCGTAGTTGTCGCCCACAACGTTGTTGAAGCAGCCCTCGTAGCTCATCCAGTCGGGCATGGTGCCCAGGGTGCAGTCGCCCACGAAAGTCAGGGTATAGCGCTGCTCCTGGGGGAGCGTCTCCGGGGGGAGGGTTTCGGGGGGCTGGGTGACGGGAGGTTCGGTGGGCCGGGAGGGAAGGGTACCCTGGGCCTCTGTGGAGGGAACCGTGGGATCGGATTGAAGTGTGGGCTGCCGGGAGCCGCGGCTGATTTCGACGACTACGGCGCAGGTCACGGCCGCCGCCAGAATAACGGCGCAGACGGCGATGAGAATGATCCATTTCTTTCTGTCCATGGGGGCCTTCCTTTCGTGAGAATCGGATTGCGGCAGGCAGGAAAGCCTGCCATTCCTGGCAAGTGAGAAGTGGGAATCTTTCCCGCTATGTCATTCCGAGGGAGCGCTGCGACCGTGGGAATCTCATTTGAAATCCCACGCAGAGACTTAAATGAGATTGCCGCGCCGGGGCTTCCGCCTCCGTGACGGCCTTACTGCTGCGCCCGCTTCTTCATGACCTGACGCATCCGGGCGGCGTGATCCAGCTCCCGCTTGCGGATCCGCAGGCTCTTGGGAGTGCATTCCAGCAGCTCGTCGTCGGCCAGAAATTCCAGACACTGCTCCAGAGACATCACTCTGGGCGTGGTGAGCCGCAGAGCTTCGTCGGAGCCGGCGGCACGCATATTGGTCAGCTGCTTCTTCTTGCAGACGTTGACGGTCATATCCTCGTTGCGGCTGCAGATGCCAACCACCATACCGGCGTACACCGGGGTGCCGGGGCCGATGAACAGGGCGCCCCGCTCCTGGGCGGCGGCCAGACCGTAGGTGACGGCTTCGCCGCTTTCAAAGGCGATGAGGGAGCCGGTGAGCCGGCGCTCGATTTCGCCCTTCATGGGCGCGTAGGAATCCAGCACGCTGGACATGATGCCCTCGCCCCGGGTGTCGGTGAGGAATTCGCTGCGGTAGCCGAACAGACCCCGGGAGGGAACCAGAAATTCCAGCCGGTAGCGGCTGCCCATGGGGGTCATGCTCAGCAGATCGCCCTTGCGGCGTCCCATTTTCTCGATGACGGAGCCCATGCACTCCTCCGGCACGTCGGCCACCATCCGCTCGATGGGCTCGCAGAGCTTGCCGTCGATCTCTTTGGTCAGCACTCTGGGGGTGGACACGGAGAACTCGAAGCCTTCCCGCCGCATGGTCTCCATGAGGATGGAAAGATGCATCTCGCCCCGGCCGGCCACGTTGAAGGCGTCGGTGCCCTGCTCGGTGACATGGAGGGACACGTCCTTCAGCAGTTCCTTCTCCAGCCGGTCCCGCAGGTTCCGGGAGGTGACGTATTTGCCCTCCTTGCCGGCGAAGGGGGAATCGTTGACGGCGAAGGTCATTTCGATGGTGGGATCGGAAATCTTCACAAAGGGCAGGGGCTCTGCACACTCGGGCACGCACAGAGTGCGGCCGATGGTGATGTCTGCCATGCCGGAAAGGGCCACAATCTCACCGGCGTGGGCCTCGGGGATGGGATTCTTGCCCAGGCCGTCGAACTCGTACAGGGCAACCACCTTGCCCTTCTGCTTAACCTCGGGGTCGTGGAAGTCGCAGATGGTGACCTCCTGATTGACCTTGATGGTGCCCCGCTCCACACGGCCCACGGCAATCCGGCCCACATACTCGTTGTAGTCGATGGAGGAAACCAGCAGCTGCAGCGGCGCGGTGTCATCGCCGCCGGGGGCGGGAATGTAGTTGACAATGGTCTCGAACAGGGGGGTCAGATCGGTGCCCACCTCGTCGGGGCCGTAGGAAGCGG
>JAQXIT010000076.1 GCA_029007925.1 Bacillota bacterium
GTCGGCATCGGGAGCGCCGTAGTAGTTAAAGAGCTGATAGTTGGTGCCCAGCTTTTCGTTGACCTTGTTCATGTACTTCTCCACCACGGCGGGCAGAGCGTTGTAGTACTTGTTGCAGGCCTCACGGTGCTGGAAGAAGATATCGTCGTTCTCGTGGGAGCCGCGCATGGCGGGACGCTCGGGGTTCAGGGAGTGCTTGCGGAACTCCGCCACGGCGTCCATATTGCACATTTCCTTCAGATCCTCGTAGTCCCAGATAGCGACCTTCTGGATCTCGTGGGAGGTGCGGAAGCCGTCGAAGAAGTTGATGAAGGGCACCCGACCCTCGATGGCGGCCAGATGGGCAACGGCGCCCAGATCCATGACCTCCTGCACGTTGGTCTCGCACAGCATGGCGAAGCCGGTCTGACGGCAGGCGTACACGTCGGAGTGGTCACCGAAGATGTTCAGAGACTGAGCGGCTACGGTACGGGCGGAAACGTGGAACACGCAGGGGAGAAGCTCGCCGGCGATCTTGTACATATTGGGGATCATCAGCAGCAGGCCCTGAGAAGCGGTGTAGGTGGTGGTCAGGGCGCCGGCGGCAAGGCTGCCGTGAACGGTACCCGCGGCACCCGCCTCGGACTGCATCTCAACGACCTTGACGGTATCGCCGAAAATGTTCTTGCGGCCGGCAGCGGACCACTGGTCCACGTTGTCAGCCATGGGGCTGGAAGGGGTGATGGGGTAAATGCCAGCCACTTCCGTAAAGGCGTAGCTGACATGGGCGGCAGCGGTGTTGCCGTCCATCGTTTTGAATTTACGTGCCAAAATGAAATACCTCCTAAAGTATTCAAATTTCGTCCCCTATATCATAACACTTTCCGCCCGATTTGTAAAGCCTGCAATCCGCTGACTTTCGAGGAAAAAACCGCCCCGGACATTGTTTCTGCTGCCAAAAGACCGCCTTTTGGAAAAAACCATTGTTTTTTTCCGCGAAATGCGCTATGATGATACAAAATGGGGGAGAAGAGGCGATTGAGATGATCTGCAGCGTCAAAACCGTGGGCATCACGGGTATCAACGGTGCCGGTGTGGTGGCGGAGTGCTATATTTCCAACGGCCTGCCGGGCTTTGACATCGTGGGACTGCCCGACGCGGCGGTGAAGGAGGCCCGGGAGCGGGTTCGCGCCGCGGCAAAGAACTCCGGCATGACCTTTCCCACCAGCCGGATCACCGTGAATCTGGCACCGGCAAATCTGAAGAAGGCCGGAACCCACTACGATCTGCCCATTCTGCTGAGCATTCTGGCGGCCACCGGCGGCATCCGCAGACCCCGCTCCACCAGCGCGTTTCTGGGGGAAGTGAGCCTGGACGGACAGCTCCGTCCGGTGTCCGGCGTGCTGCCCATGGCGCTGGCGGCGAAACGGGAGGGCATTCAGGCGCTGTTCGTCCCCGCGGAGAACGCGGCGGAGGCTACCCTGGCCCGGGGGCCGGCGGTGTACCCGATTCACAATGTGCGGGAGCTGGCGGCGGGGCTCAACGGGGAGACGGTGCTTCCGGAGGAGCCCATTTGGGTTCCCGCCCGGGGCGATCTCTGCGTGCCGGACTTCAAGGATGTGCTGGGTCAGGAGAATGTGAAGCGGGCGCTGGAGGTGGCGGCGGCCGGCAGCCACAATGTGCTGCTCATCGGCCCTCCCGGCTCCGGCAAAAGTATGCTCAGCAAGCGTCTGCCCTCCATCCTGCCGGATATGACCTGGGAGGAATCGCTGGAGGTCAGCCAGATCTATTCCGTGATGGGTCTGCTCACGGCCAAAGAGCCGCTGGTGACCCGGCGGCCCTTCCGCTCGCCCCACCACACCATCTCCAACGCCGGACTCGCCGGCGGCGGCAGCAATCCCAAGCCCGGCGAGATCTCCATGGCCCACAAGGGCGTGCTGTTTCTGGATGAGCTGCCGGAATTCCGGAAGGATACGCTGGATATGATGCGCCAGCCGCTGGAGGATGGGCAGGTGACCATCTCCCGGGTGGTGGGCGCGGTGACCTACCCGGCGGAATTCATGCTGGTGTGCGCCATGAACCCCTGCAAGTGCGGCTGGTACGGTGACCCCTCGGGGCGCTGCACCTGCTCGGATCAGGCGGTGCGGAATTACCGCGGACGGATCTCCGGGCCGCTTCTGGATCGCATCGACATTGTGGTGGAGGTGCCGGCGGTGCATTTCGAGGATCTGCGGGAGCGGGCGGAGGCCGAGCCTTCCGCCGCCGTCAAGCAGCGTGTGGACGCTGCCCGGGAACGCCAGCACCGGCGCTTCGGAAATGACGGGAAGATGTGCAATGCCCGGATGGGCCCGGAGGAAATGCGGAAATTCTGCGCGCTGGATGAGGAATCCGCGTCGCTGATGAAGCAGGCCTTCGACGCCATGGGGCTGACGGCACGCTCCTACGACCGGATCCTGAAGGTGGCGAGAACCGTGGCCGATCTGGACGGCAGCGAGGAGATCCTGCCCAGGCACATTGCGGAGGCCATCCAATACCGCGCGGTGAATCTGGGAAACCGGTGATATACTCTGAATATGTAATGAGGAATGAACATGAAGGAAATCTTTTTATTGAAGCTGGGCGAAATCGTCCTGAAGGGTGCCAACAAGCGGCAGTTTGAAAACCGCCTGCGGGCCAATGTCCGGCGCCGGATGAAGCCCTACGGCAATTTTGACGTGTATATCCTCCAGTCCACCGTCTATGTGGAGCCCATGGACGAAGCGGCGGATGTGGACGGCGCGTGGGAAGCATGCCGGTGCGTGTTCGGCGTGGTGAGCCTGTGCCGCTGCCGGCCCTGCGAAAAGAACCTGGACGCCATTTACGACGCCATTGAGGCTTATCTGGGGGATGATCTGGACTGCGCCGAGTCCTTCAAGGTGGAATCCAAGCGCTCCGACAAGTCCTTCCCCATGACCTCCATCGCTATTTCCCAGGAAATCGGCGGACGTCTGGCGGAGGCGCACCCGGGCTGCCGGGTGGACGTCCATCATCCCGAATATACCGTCTATGTGGAGGTGAGGGATCTGGCGGCCTATGTCCACGGCCCGGCGGAGCCGGGCGCCGGCGGACTGCCCACCGGCGTGGGCGGCAGAGCCATGTGCCTGCTGTCCGGCGGCATCGATTCCCCCGTGGCGGCCTATATGATCGCCAAGCGGGGCGTGGAGATCGAGGCGGTGCATTTCTTCTCCTATCCCTATACCTCCCAATTGGCCAAGGACAAGGTGATAGAGCTGGCGCGGCTGGTCACCCGGTATTCCGGCCGGATGACCGTGAACGTGGTGCCCTTTACCGAGATTCAGGAGCGCATCCGGGACAGCTGCCCCGAGGAGTTCTTCACTCTGATTATGCGCCGGTTCATGATGGAGATCGCCCAGCGCATTGCCCGGCAGGACGGCTGCGGCGCGCTGGTCACCGGCGAAAACCTGGGTCAGGTGGCCTCCCAGACCATGGAGGCCATGACCGTCACCGGAGCCGTGGTGGAGATGCCGGTGTTCATGCCCCTGGTCGGTATGGACAAGGAGGAGATTGTCACCATCGCCCGGAAGATCGGCACGCTGGACACCTCCATTTTGCCCTATGAGGACTGCTGCACCGTATTCACCCCCAAACATCCCAAAACCAAGCCCACGCTGGGGCAGGTGCTTCACGCCGAGCGGAAGCTGGATCGGGAGACGCTGATCGCCAAAGCGCTGGAAGGCGTGGAAAAAGTAACGGTGAAATACCATGACGAGCCCGGCGTATAATGTAATCCACGCCCTGGCGGGCCGGACGCTGGCCACGGCGGAAAGCTGCACCGGCGGCGGCATCGGCGCGGCGCTGACGGCAGTGCCGGGTGCTTCGAACGTGTACAAAGGCGGCATCATCAGCTACTGCAACGAGATCAAACACCGGCTGCTGGGTGTCGAGGAGAACCTGCTGGAAAAATACGGCGCGGTGTCCGCCCCGGTGGCGGAGGCCATG
>JAQXIT010000077.1 GCA_029007925.1 Bacillota bacterium
ATACTGGAATGTCGGAGGTGATACCATGAATCCGTGTGAGCTGACGGTATCCGTTACGGCGATGGCCAATGCGCTGGCGTGCAGGCTGACCGAGCGGGAGCTGGCGCTTTTGGGAGCGGTTTTCACCCAACTCGGGGACACGTTAAGCACTATCGCGGCGCAGAGAGGTCTTTGCGAGGCCTCCGAATAGAGGAATCCGGCAGCTTCGGACGATACTGGAGCTGCTCGGAATTTTTGTTACAAAGTACTGTCAGTTCATGAAAAGACATAATATAATGTTAATAATGACTTATATAGGACAAAATATATGGAGTCTACTGAATAATAGTGCGTCTTTCACGGAAAGACTTTGGAATGGGGTCTCAACCGATCATGTGGATGCCGGAACAGTTCCGAAACCAAGCAATCTTGTTAATTCCATTCGTTCAAAATCCTCATACACAACAAATCGTTCAGTAAATTACAATATTGTAATAGGATATGTTGAGAATGGAGTTTTTTTCGAGAGTCTGTTGATCGTATTGCAGTCACAGGAGCGCAAGAATCTGTTACAGCAACTGTTATCCCAGAAGATGGAAGCTCATCGTATACAACACAACTGAGTTTGAACCCGGATGAAGGACATTCAGGGAGGAACTCATATGAAATTGCTAAAAAACATTGGCTCATTGCTTTTAATTTATTACTGTTGCTTGTAATCTTTGTTCATGCCGGTGTTGTGTATTGGAATACCGCCCATTCTATCGGTACGGGAATGACAGCTCCTTTTGCACTGATAATATGTTTGATTATCGATATTGTTCCGTTCTCTGTTTTCAATCTGATTGTATTTATTGTACGCAAAATCAGGAAGAAATAGGATTTTTTGATACAAAATCACGTCGGCGTTCGCCGGCGTGATTTTTTTGCGTCCCTGGTTGTAAAAGGGCTCAGGGGCGCATAGGCTTGCTCAGGAGTTGATGCAAATGAGATGTGCGTGGGACGCGCTGCTGCGGATCCTGCCGCCGCCGCTGCGGCAGGAAGTGGACAGGCTGGGACGGGACAGCCTGCAGGAGCTGAGATTGCGATTGGGCGGCAGGATCCAGCTTGTCTGCGCCGAAGGCGCCCGGTTTCTGGATCTGACCGCTACGGATCAGGATCTGAGCTTTCTTGTCAATGCTGCCAGCCGCTATTCCCCCTGGGCGGCGGCTACGGCGGCCAAGGGCTATATCACCGCTCCCGGCGGACACCGGATCGGCCTGTGCGGCGAGGCGGTGGTGAAAGACGGTATTGTAACCGGAATCCGAAGTGTGACCTCTCTCTGCGTCCGTGTGGCCCGGGATTTTCCCGGTATCGCGGCGAGGGCGGCGGGGCTTTCCGGAAATCTTCTGATTCTGGGGCCTCCCGGCAGCGGAAAGACCACCCTCCTGAGGGATCTGATCCGGCAGATCTCTCAGCGGGAGACCGTTGCGGTGGTGGACGAGCGTGGAGAGCTGTTTCCGTCCGGTTTTGATACCGGAGGGAGGACGGACATTCTCACCGGCTGTGGGAAGGCACAGGGCGCGGAAATGGTGCTGCGCACCATGGGCCCTGCCTGCATTGCCGTGGATGAGATCACCGCCAAAGAGGACTGCACGGCGCTGACCGAAGCCGGCTGGTGCGGTGTTCGTCTGCTGGCCACCGCCCATGCCGCCTCCCGGACGGATCTGGAGAAGCGGAGTGTATACCGTCCGTTGTGGGAAGCGAGGCTTTTTCATACCGCGCTGATCCTCGGATCGGACAAGTCCTGGCATGCGGAAAGGATGGTAGTATGACCTTCAAATGGATCGGCGCGATACTCGTTACCATCGGCTGCGGCGGCTGCGGATTTCAGATGGCGGCAAGCTGCCGCCGGGAGGAGCGGCTCCTCGACCGGATGGTTCGGAGCCTTTCCTTTATGGAGTGCGAGCTGGAATACCGGGCAACGCCGCTGCCGCAGCTTTGCAGACTGACGGGAGATCAGGCGGGCGGAGAGCTGCAGCGGATTTTTCGTTCTCTTGCGGAGGAGCTGGAGGGACAGATCGCACCCAATGCTTCGTGCTGTATGGAGGCGGCGCTGACCCAAATCCGGGGCTTGCCCGAGTCCCTCCGGGAAATATGCTCCGATTTGGGAAAAGGTTTGGGCTGCTTTGATCTGGAGGGACAGAGGAAGGAATTGGAAACGGTGCGGCTGCGCTGTCTTTCGGAGCTGGAAACGCTGCGCGCATCCCGGGATGCGCGGCTGAGGTGTTATCAGACGCTGGGACTGTGCGCCGGTGCCGCCATGGCCATTTTACTGAGTTGATATGGATATTGATTTGATTTTCAAAATAGCCGCCATCGGGATCATCGTTTCCATTCTGAATCAGGTGCTGTCCCGATCCGGCAGGGAAGAACAGGCAACCATGACGACCCTGGCAGGGTTGGTGGTGGTTTTGATGATGGTCGCGCAGAAAATCTCCGAGCTGTTCGACCTGGTCAAGACCCTGTTTCACTTCTGATGAGTACCTTTTTGCGGGTGGTTGGCGCCGCGCTGATCGGGGCGATTCTGGCTCTGGCTCTGCGTCAGCAGGGAAAGGAGCTGTCACTGCTGCTGACGGTGACGGTCTGCTGCATGGTTCTGGCAGCGGCGGTCACCTATCTGGAGACGGTGATGGACTTTGCCCGACAGCTTCAGAGCGTGGGAAATCTGAACGGAGAACTGATGAATACCATGCTCAGGGCGGTGGGAATCGGCCTGATCGCGGAAATCGCCGGGCTGATCTGCACCGACTCCGGCAGCGGCGCGCTGGGAAAAGCCATCGAAATTTTGGCTGCCGCGGCAATTCTGTGGCTGGGGATTCCGCTGATGCGCGCGCTTCTGGAGCTGGTGGAACAGGTGATGGGGGAAGTATGAGGAAGCTGGCTGTCCTGATCTGTCTGGCTGCTGCATTGGTGCTGCCGGTAGCCGCCATGGATTATACGGCGCCGGAGGCACCGCAGGAGGCTCAGGAACTGATGCCGGTGGAAACCGGCAGCTTCGGCTCGGATCTTTGGAAGGTAATCCGCTCCGCGGTGGGGAAGCTGCAGCCGGAGATCGCGGAAGCGGCAGGAATCTGTCTGTCGCTGATCTGCCTCGTAATGCTGATCTCCCTGCTGAAAACCATGCCGGGGAAAGCGCAAAAGGTTGTGGAACTGGTGGGAGTGCTGGCGGTGGCGGTACTGCTCCTGCAGCGAACCAATGCCATGATTCGACTGGGTGCCGACACGGTGACGGAACTCAGTGAGTACGGAAAGCTCCTGCTGCCGGTCATGACGGCGGCGCTGGCATCGCAGGGGGGACTGACCGCCTCGGCCTCTCTCTATACCGGCACGGCCGTCTTTGACGCCGTCCTCTGCGCGGGGATCTCCGGCCTGCTGCTGCCGCTGGTGTATGTGTTTCTGGCCCTGTCTGCGGCGGGCTGCGCCACCGGCGTGGAGGCGGTGAACAAGCTGCGGGACTTCGTCCGGTGGCTCACATTGTGGATTCTGAAATGGATCCTCTATATCTTCACCGGATACATCGGAATTACCGGCGTGGTCAGCGGAACGGCAGATGCCGCTACCGTCAAAGCGGCCAAACTGACCATGGCAGGCATGATCCCTGTGGTGGGCGGAATCCTTGCGGACGCTTCGGAGGCGGTGATTGTAGGCGCCGGCGTCATGAAGAGCGCGGTTGGAGTCTACGGGCTGTTGGCGGTGATCGCCATCTGGATTTCGCCGTTTCTGAAGATTGGAATCCAATACTTGCTGCTGAAGCTGACGGCGGCGGCCTGCGAGACCTTCGGTGTCCGTCCGGTCTCGGCACTGATCGGCGCGTTTTCCGAGGCTATGGGAATGCTGCTGGGCATGACCAGCGCCGTGTGTGTCCTGCTGCTGATCAGTATGGTCTGCTTTATGAAGGGAGTGGGATAATGGGGAGCCTGAAGCAATATCTTCTTGCCGTGACGGCGGCGGCAATTCTGTGCGCCATCGTCAACGGCCTAATGGGAGAAAAGGGGGCTCTGAGCGCGGCAGTCAGGCTGCTGGCCGGGATATTTCTGATCCTGACCCTGGCGGCACCTCTGGTACGGCTCCGGCTGGACGGTTTGGAGGAAATGACTTCCGATTTGAACCTCCGGGCCGAAGCAATCACCGCTTCAGGAGAAAATTCCGCCCGGGAAGCCATGGCGGAAATCATAAAGTCCCGGACGGAAGCATATATCTTGGACAAAGCGGAATCGCTGGACGTGAATTTGACGGTTCAGGTGGAGCTGGATACGGGCAACCCGCCGGCGCCGAAGGCCGTCCGACTGTCAGGGAATGTTTCGCCCTATGCGAAGGGCGTTCTTTCCGACATGATTTCCAAGGATCTCGGGATACTGCCGGAGGATCAGATATGGAATGGATGAAAAAAATCACGGATTTTGTGGGAAAATATCGGTATGTGATTCTGGTAGCGGTGATCGGACTGATTCTGATGATGATCCCGACCAGATCCGGCACAGGCTCGGAAACGAAGCAGACGGAACCGACCGTCACGGCGCGGCAGGATGTTGCGCAGGAGCTGACCCAGATCCTCAGCCAGCTTCAGGGGGCAGGGAAGGTGAAGGTGATGCTGACCGTTCGGGAGGGGGAAACCACCGAATATCAGATTGACGAGGACATCACAAACGGAGAAAACGGTTCGGTTCGGCAGGACACGGTGATCGTGACCGACGGCAGCCGAAACCAGCAGGGGCTGATCCGTCAGGTGAATCCGCCCCAGTACCTGGGTGCCATCGTTCTGTGCGAAGGCGCGGACAGCGCTGCCGTGCGGCTGAGCATCATCGAGGCGGTGTCCAAGGTGACGGGACTGGGGACGGACAAAATTTCGGTACTGAAAATGAAATGAATGGAGGAATCATTGTGAAAAACTGGAAAGTGTGGCAGAAGAATCTGATCGCCGCGGCGGTGTTGGTTGTGGTGTGCGCCGGAATCTATATGAACTGGATGTACACCAATGACAAGGAAACCGCCGATCTGACAGATACGCTGGATGCCCAGAAGGTACTGTCGGAGGATGGTCTGATTCTCAGCGGGGACACCGCCGCCGGCAGCAACGCAAACAACACGTTGACGGATTATTTTGCCGCCGTGCGTCTTTCCCGCCAGCAGGCCCGGGACAGTGCCGTGGAGCTGCTGCAGGAGGCCATGGCCTACGGCAGCGGCGAGGAAACCAGCCAGTCGTCCGCACAGCTGGAGCAGATCATCCAAATGGCGCTGACCGAAGCGCAGATTGAGAGTCTCGTTGTGGCCAAGGGCTATGCCGACTGTGTGGCTTATATGTCCGAAGACGGTATCTCTGTGGCGGTGGCTTCGCCGGAAGGCGGGCTGCAGCAGACCGACGCGGCCGTGATCGCGGACATCGTTCTGAGCCAGACCGAGTTCACGCTGGAAGATATTCATGTGGTGGAGGTACAATAGCAAAAAAACGGGGCGCGCCCAATCGGCACGCCCCGTGAATTTCATCTCAGAGGGTCAGCAGCATTCCCATCAGTACACAGAGAATGCACAGTACACAGAACCATAAGACGGACTCAAGGGATGTTTTCATAACAAATCATTCTCCTTTCCCGGTGACGGAATCTGCCGTTTCGGCATATGGCTTCTTGCTATGGCAGTATGATACCACCACTAGATGTAGTAGTCAACAAAGATTCGCTTACAATATAGCGACAATTCCGTGTCAAATTATCACAAATCATTACAGGATTCGATTCTTGCGCGGGCACCAACATTCCGGATTGACTTACCCCGTTTTTTTTGGTATACTGTAGCAAAAGTATCATGCCGCAGTAGGCGTGAGATGATTTAGGAGGTTATTCCCATGGCTGAGAACAAGCAGTATATCACCCAGGTACAGGATAAGGGCACCGTTATGATTTCCGAAGAAGTGGTGGCCGCCATCGCGGCGCAGGCCATTATGGAAGTGGAGGGCGTTCTGGGCATCGGCTCCAAGCCCGGCGCCGACAGAAAGCTCCTGAGCAAGGGCCTGAAAATCACCATCACCGAGAATAACGATGTCACCGTGGACTGCGGCATCGTCGTGGCATACGATAATCCCGTTGTGAACATCGGCAAGGCGGTTCAGGCGGCGGTTTCCGGCGCCGTGGAGTCCATGACCGGCGTGAAGCCCGTGGCCGTCAATGTCAACGTCAGCGGCATCGTCCGCCAGTAAGGAGCGTCCATGACTCGTGGAAATGCCAGAGAACTGGCGGTACACCTGATTTATGCTCAGTCCTTCACCGGCGACGAGCCGGAGCACGTGGTCTCAACCCGACTGGATAAGGAATACTACAAAAAGCTCTCCGCTGAGAACGAGGTCTATGAGGAGCGGCCCAGCCGGGCTCAGCTTGCCTATATCGACAGCGTGGTCACCGGCGTTGCCAACCGACAGGAGGAACTGAACGCTGAGATCGGTAAATACGCCATCGGCTGGGATGTTTCCCGGATTTCCCGGCTGGCACGCGCCATCATGCAGCTTGCCATTTATGAGATTCGGTATGTCCCGGATGTTCCCACCGGAGTTGCCGTCTCCGAGGCGGTTCGGCTGGCGAAAAAGTACGACGGCGACGATACGGGCGCCTTTGTCAACGGCATTCTGGGCACCTTCGCCAGAAGTCTGCCTGCCGAGGAAGTCCAATGAGCGTCATCGGCTTCGATACCAGCAACTACACCACCTCCGTGGCCTTCTTCGATGGCACTGAAGGGGAGAACTGTTCCCGTCTCCTGCCGGTCAGGGAGGGAGAGCTGGGACTTCGTCAGTCCGATGCGGTGTTTTCTCATATCAAAAGCCTGCCGGAGCTTTCCGACAGGCTGTTTTCCCATGTTTCGCCGGAGACGATTACGGCGGTTGGGGTTTCCACCCGTCCCAGAGCCGTGGAGGGCAGCTATATGCCCTGCTTCCTGGTGGGGGTTTCCCATGCCCGGCTGCTCAGCGAAGCGCTCCATGTGCCGCTGATTGAAGTCTCCCACCAGCAGGGGCATATTGCCGCCGCGTTGTGGAACGCCGGGAGGCTGGATCTGATGGACAAGCCCCATCTGGCGTGGCATCTGTCCGGCGGCACCACGGAGCTGCTGCTGGTGGAGCCGGAGGGCAGAAACGTCCGCTGCACCAAGCTTGGCGGCACCACCGATATTTCCGCCGGTCAGCTCATCGACCGGACGGGTCAGCTCCTGAAGCTGCCATTTCCTTCCGGAAAAGCGCTGGATGCTCTGAGCGCCGGAGACACCGGTACGGAGGTGTTCCGGGTCAAATGTGAAGAATCTACCTTCTCTCTGTCCGGCGTGGAGAACAAGGTGCGGCAATTTTACGAAAAAACGGGCAGTCCCGAAGCCACCGCCGGCTTCGCTCTGCGATGCGTGGCCTGCGCCGTTCGGCGGGCTACGGAAAACGCGCGGAAGGAATATCCGGGACTTGAGGTGGTGTTTTCCGGAGGTGTTGCCTCCAATTCCATGCTTCGGAAGCTGACCGCCGATCTGTCGCCGGTGTTCGCGGAGCCCGGCTATTCCACGGATAACGCCATGGGCGTTGCGATTCTGGCCCACCGGATGGGGGAGAGTTGATATGCAACAGGAAATTGTGTCCGTCACCCAGCTCAACGAGTACCTCAAGGGTAAGCTGGATGCGGATCCCCGATTGGCGGAGATTGCCGTTCGGGGTGAAATCAGCAACTATAAGCTCTATCCTTCGGGGCATCATTATTTTACCCTGAAGGACGAGGGCGGCGCATTGAAATGCGTTATGTTCAAGGGAAATGCCTACCGTCTGCGGTTCCGCCCGGAGAACGGCATGAAGGTTGTCGCCGTGGGACGGGTATCCGTATATCCCCGGGACGGCGCCTATCAGCTCTACTGCACCGGTATGTCCGTGGACGGCGTGGGAGATCTTTACGCTGCGTTTGAGCAGCTGAAGGCCAAGCTGGCTGCCCAGGGGCTGTTTGATCCGGCCCATAAAAGGCCTCTGCCGGCGTACCCGAGAGTGATCGGCATTATCACCAGCTCCGCCGGCGCGGCGGTACACGATATGCTGCGGATTCTGCGCAAGCGCTACCCGCTGGTGCGGGTTCGGCTGCTGCCGGTTCGGGTGCAGGGAGCGGAAGCGCCGCCGGAAATCGCATCGGCCATTCGCTATGCCAACCGGTACCGCCTGGCGGATCTTCTGATTGTCGGCCGGGGCGGCGGCTCCATTGAGGATCTGTGGGCCTTCAACGACGAGCGGGTGGCATACGCCATCTATGAATCCCAGATTCCGGTCATTTCCGCCGTGGGACATGAGCCGGATGTGACCATTTCCGACTATGTCGCGGATCTTCGGGCGGCAACGCCTTCCAACGCCGCGGAGCTGGCGGTTCCGGATCAGGATGCCCTTCGGCAGACGATGGATTCCATGTCCGGCGCCATGGCGTCGGCACTGACCCGGCAGGTCAGAAGCGCCCGGCAGCACTGGAAGATTCTGTCCGCCAGCCCGGCGCTGCAGAGCCCTACCGGATATCTGGAACAGCGGCGGAAAAATATCGAACTGCTGAATAACCGCCTCGTTTCCGCCCAGCTTCACGGCGTGGAGCGGAAAAAGCGGCGCTATGTGGAGCTGACGGCCAAGTTGGACGCCATGAGTCCCCTAAAGGTGCTGACCCGTGGTTATGCCATGGCGCTGACCGGCGACGGCTCGGTTCTGCGCAGCGTCGGACAGGTAAAAGCAGGGGACGATATCACCGTGGAACTGGGCGACGGCACCCTTTCCGCCGCCGTAACGGGAATAAAGGAGAATGGACATGAGTGAGAATAAAATGACCTTTGAGCAGTCCATGCAGCGCCTGGAGCAGATTGTCCGTGCCATGGAGCGTGGCGACGTGGCGCTGGACGAGAGCCTGAAGCTGTTTCAGGAGGGAACCGAGCTGGTGCGTTCCTGCGGAAAGTTGCTGGACGACGCGGAGCTGCAGATCAAAAAGGTGACCACGGCCGCCGACGGCAGCCCGGTTCTGGAGGACTTTACCGATGAGCCAGATGCTTGAGGAACGCTCCCGGGAATACCGGGAGCACATCGAGACCTATCTGAAGGATTGGTATGCCCGGTTCCATGACGAACCCCAGGGCAAGCTCTTTGAGGCGATGGAATACAGTCTCCTTGCCGGAGGCAAACGCCTCAGACCGATTTTCGCCTTTGAGTTCTGCCGGATGTGTGGCACCGACTGGAAAAAGGCGGCGCCCTTTGCCGCGGCCGTGGAAATGATCCACAATTACAGCCTGATCCACGACGATCTTCCCTGCATGGACAACGACGACTACCGCCGGGGACGACTGACCAATCACAAGGTCTACGGCGAAGCCATGGCGGTTCTGGCCGGTGACGCGCTGCTGACGGATGCTTTCTGCGTTGCTTCCACAGCGGAGCTGAAAAAACCGTCGGATATGGCCTTCGCAGTGGGCGTTCTGGCGGAGTGCGCCGGTTCCCTCGGTATGGTGGGCGGACAGGTGCTGGACATGATGAGCGAGGAGAGACTCTGCACGGAGCAGGAGGTCATCGACATCCAGACCCGCAAGACGGGAGCGCTGATCAACGCCGCCTGTGTGCTTGGCGTCATTGCCGGCGGCGGCTCCGAGAACGAGGAGCAGATCGCCGCTGCGGGTCGCTTTGCCGGTGCGCTGGGGATGGCCTTCCAGATCCGGGACGATATGCTGGATGTCATCGGCAATGCGGCTGAGCTTGGAAAAGCCGTCGGCGTGGACGCGGGGAAGAACACCTTTGTCCGGCTCTACGGTCTGGAAAAGTGCGGCGAACTGGTGCTGAAATACACCCAATGCGCCACAGATGCCCTCAGCGTCTTTGGCGACCGGGCATTCCTGACCGATCTTGTCAAAAGCCTGACGGACAGAACCGTATAACGGATTCCATCAAAAAAATTGCGGGAGATACCGATTTTTCGGTTACTCCCGTAATTTTTGTTGACAACGGCAGACTACTGTGATAGTATATACTATATCAATCGTCTGGAGGCGCGGTATGGAAGAGAGAATCTACGACAGTGAGATCAAGCTGATGGAGCTGGTCTGGGCAAATGAACCCGTCAGTGCGAAGGAGCTGAGTCTGCTGGCGGCACAGACCATCGGCTGGAACAAAAATACCACCTATACCGTCATCAAAAAGCTGGAAGCGAAAGGATATCTGAATCGAACCGATCCCGGCTATATCTGCACCTCCCGGATTTCCCGGGAGGATGTCCGCAGGTCGGAAACCCGGGGACTGGTGAACAAATTGTTCGGCGGTTCCAGGAAAGCGCTGTTTTCTTCCTTACTGCAGGACGAAGATCTGACGGACGCGGAGCTTTCGGAGCTGCGGCGCTTGATCGACGAGAGGTGACACCATGCTGACGGAGGTTTTCTACTGGCTTTTCAGCATGAGCGTTGTCGCAGGGCTGACGGGGTTGGTGGTTCTTCTGCTTCGCTGTGTCAGGGGAATTCCAAGGCGGCTGATCTGCTGGATGTGGTGCGTTCCGTTTCTGCGTATGTGGATTCCCGTGGGCATCGGCAGCCGCTTCAGCTTCTTGCTTCCGCTGCTGCACCTGGGAATCCGATCCGTTCCGGCATGGGATACCACCATGGTCAACTGTGCCGCCGGAGCGGAAAGTTATTTTCCGATTGCCTTCAAAAGCGAAGTCTTGGAGCTGATCTTCCGGATCTCCGCCGTGCTTTTGTTCCGGCCCCTTTCACCGCTGGCGCTGGCACCCATTGATCTGATTGTTATATTGAGTGCCGGAGGAATAACTGCCGGAGTTCTGGCTGCCATATCCCGCCGGAGTCAAACCTGAAAAAAGACGGGCGCACCTTTCGGCGCGTCCGCTTTTGGTTACTCGTCCAGACGATCCGCGATTTCTTCCATCCGCTCGATGGGGAAGGGG
>JAQXIT010000078.1 GCA_029007925.1 Bacillota bacterium
GGGCATGATCCCGGTGGAACCGGCTGGGCAGCAGATCCTCCGCCCAGTCCAGATACCGGCAGTTGTTCATATGGCCGTTGACGTCCAGCTCGGTGTAGCGCACGGTGCGGCTTTCCGTGTTGGAGAAGCTTCTGGGCAGCAGGGAGCCCGGCACCGCCAGCTCACTGCCCCGGAGGTGGCCCTCCACATGGACGCCGCTTTTTCCCGGCAGGATCATGGCCCGGGTGCCCCGATCCATCAGCACCCACAGGCTGATGCCCCGCAGCAGCTCCCGCCCTTCCCCGTCATATACCACCGTGGCTCTCGGATAGGCGGTGCGGGTGGTGGGCATGGGCCAGGTCTCCACGGTGACCTCCTCCCCGGAGCGGGGCAGCCGGGTCACCTCCACCCGGTGGCGGATCACCGCCCAGAACAGGTTTCTGCCGGCCAGCGTATCCCAGTCGGCGCCCAGCAGGGCGCAGTGGTCGCCGGCGGCGTCCTGGAGCAGCGCCAGGATCTGGCTGGGCTTGATGCGGTCGAAGCGATCCGTCGCCGTAGCGGGGACGCAAAAGGTTTTACGATAAATCGGTTCCATCATTTTTCACCCAATTTCAGAAAATTATCCATCCGCTTCCTCCAGCGTCAGCTTCACGTCGAACTGCCGGCCGGTACGGTAGCGGTACAGGGTCAGTTCCACGGAATCCCCGGCCTGGCAGGCGTAGAGAGCGGCCTCCAACTCGTCGGCGGACTGGATTCGGGTGCCGTTGAAGGTCACAATGATGTCCCCGGCGACAATGCCGGCATCCGCCGCGCCGCCGCCCGGCTCCACTTCGGAGATCAGGAAGCCGGCAGGCAGGCGGTAGTAGCGCTGATTCAGCTGGGAAACACTCTCGCCGGTGACTCCCAGATCGGGACGGCCGGACACATAGCCCTGGGCGATGAGCTGATCCACGATCTCCTTGACCGTGGTGCTGGGGATGGCGAAACCCAAGCCCTCCACGCCGGCGCCGTCCACGAAGGTGCTGATCTTCATGGTGTTGATGCCGACCACCTGGCCGTAGCAGTTGATGAGGGGGCCGCCGGAGTTGCCGGAGTTCAGGGCGGCGTTGGTCTGGATCAGGGTCATGGTGCGGCCGCCGGTGGTCACGTCCCGGTTGATGGCGGAGACGATGCCGTCGGTCATGGTGCCCCGGAACTCCTCGCCCAGAGGATCGCCGATGGCGGCCACCGCGTCCCCTACCCGGAGCCGGGAGGAATCTCCGAACTCCGCGGGGATCAGGTCATCGGCCTCCACATACAGCACCGCCAGGTCGGACACCGTGTCGGCACCCACCAGACTGGCGGTCATGACCCGGTCGTCGGTGAACCGCACCCGGATGATTCGGGCACCCTCCACCACATGGCTGTTGGTCACCAGATAGCCGTCGGCGGACAGCACCACGCCGGTACCGCTGGCGGTTCCGCCGGACAGGGTGCAGGTGATGGAAACCACCGAGGGGATATTCTTTTCATAGATCTCCTGATAGGACAGCCCGCCCTCCTGGGAAACGTTGGCCACCTCGCCGGGGGTGGGCTGCAGATCCAGGCTCAGGCTCCCGCCGGTGGGAACCGGCGGCGCGTCGGATGGCTCCGTGGGATTTCCGGTGGGCTGGGTACCGGCGGAGAAGGAAACGGAGGGATCCTCCTGCAGCTTCCGGTACAGCTTGATGTTCATGATGCCCAGAGCCGTGGCGGCACTGCACAGCAGGATCACTGCGATGAGCAGCACGGCGACGGCGCCGCCGTGGCTTTTGGGCGGTTTGGTAGAGCCGGTTTCGTAGGAATCCCGGTCCCAGGGCTCCATATTCGGATGGTTTCGTTCTTCCATAGCAAACCTCGAAGCGAAAAAAGGTTATTTGCTGCCGTCCAGATAGTCGTTGGCCCGGGGCAGCGTGAAGGTGAAGGTGGTTTTGCCCTCCCGGCTGGTGACGGAGATGTTCTCCCCGTGGGAGTCCACGATGGTTTTGACGATATACAGCCCCAGTCCCCAGCTGTCCCGGTTTTTGGAGCGGCTTTTGTCGGTTTTGTGGAACCGGTCGAACACCAGCGGCAGTTCCTCCGGCGGGATGGTTTCGCCGTCGTTGCTGACGGAAACGTAGGCCTTGCCGCCGCCCTCCCGGACGGTCAACGTCAGCACGCCCCCTTCGGGGCTGAATTTCACGGCGTTGTCCACCAGATTGTAGATCACCTGGGTGATATAGTCGGGATGCGCCAGGACAAACACCGGATGCTCCGGCATATCCACCTGCACCTCCAGGGCTTTGCCGGTGATCTTCTGCTCGAAGGTGATGAGAACCTGTCCAACGGTCTCCTCCACGTCGAAGCGGGTCATCTGCTCTCTGGGGATGCCCCCCTGATCCTGCAGCCGGGAAATATCCAGCATACTGCGCACCAGCCGGTTGAGCCGCTTGGTCTCCTCGGAGACGATGCGCAGATAATGCCCGGTCTTTTCCGGCGGGATGGTGCCGTCCAGAATGCCGTCCACATAGCCGGAGATGGTGGTCATGGGGGTTTTCAGCTCGTGGGACACGTTGGCCACGAATTCCTGCCGCTTATACTCGCTTTTCTGCAGGGAGGCGGCCATGTTATTGAAGGCCAGCGCCAGCTCCTCCACCTCCTGGGTGCCGTCGCCGTCGGTGTTCACCCGGGCGGTCAGTTCCCCGTGGCCGAAGGCTCTGGCGGCTCTGGCCATGTCCCGCAGGGGGGCGCTCTGCTGCCGGATGAAGAAAATCATCAGCACGGAGGCCGCCAGCACCACCAGTATGGACACAAAAGCGAAGATTTCCGACAGCCGGTGCAGCACCGCGGCGGTGGAAGCCGTGGGCGTGGACACGATGACAATGCCCAGACGCCCGCCGGTATCGCTGTCGGTGACCGGCAGCGCCACCACATAGCGCACGTCGGAATACAGCCCCTCGATGACGCCGGTGTTGGCGGTGCAGCCGGTTCGGAACACCTGCTCCAGAAAATCACCGGACACTACCATGCCCTGATGCTCGCAGCCCAGCGGGGACTTGGCGCACAGCAGCAGCCTGCCGGTCTGGTCGCAGATCACCGCGTCCACATCGGTGACCGAGGCGGCCACGCTGAGGGCGATGCCGAAATCCCGGCCCGGTGCCGTATTGCCGGAACAGGCGGCCTGCAGCAGCTCCACGATGACCTGCCCGTCGGCCTTCAGCCCCTCCACGGCGGTATCCTTCAGATAGTTACTCACCAGCATCCGGAAGGATACCCCGATCAGCACCAGCGCCGCCATCAGCGTGACGGCTACGGTGGTGAGGGTTCGTCCGAAGGTGCTTTTCATTGGTTCACGACCTCGAACTTATACCCCACGCCCCAGACGGTTTTCAGGCTCCAGCTTTCGGAGACGCCCTCCAGCTTCTCCCGCAGCCGCTTCACATGGACGTCCACGGTGCGGCTGTCGCCGAAGTAATCGAAGCCCCAGACCTCGTCCAGAAGCTGGTTGCGGGTGTAGACCCGGTTGGGAGAGGAGGCCAGATAGAACAGCAGCTCCATCTCCTTGGGGGGTGTGTCCACCTTTTTGCCGTTGACGGTGAGCTCGAAGGCGTCCATGTCGATAATCAGCTTATCGAACACCAGCCGGCGGGCTTTTTTCTCCGCAGCGGCGCCGGAGCTGCGGCGCAGCACCGCTTCGATGCGGGCCAGCACCTCTTTCATCTCGAAGGGCTTGGTGATGTAGTCGTCGGCGCCGGATTTGAGGCCGGTGACCTTGTCGTCGGTTTCGCCCTTGGCTGTGAGCATGATGATGGGGGTCTGGCTCTCGGCCCGGATGGCTTTGCAGACCGACCAGCCGTCCATGACGGGCATCATCACGTCCAGCAGCACCAGATCCGGCCGGATGGCACGGTATTTCGCCAGACCCTGGCCGCCGTCGTAGGCCACCGTGACGGCGTAGCCCTCTTTTTCCAGATAGAGCTGCAGCAGCTCCGCGATGTTGCGGTCGTCCTCTACGATCAGTACGGAAATCGCCATAGTCTTTCTCCTCCCAAAATTCATTTCTTTTCATATTTCAATATTATAGTACATTTTTGCCGCATATCATGAACAAATTTTAAAGAGTTTCGCCCCGAAATGTGAACGGGGGAAGTTGCCCTTGCTTTTTTGGCCCATCGGCGGTATGATATCAGAGCGGGGTTGATTCCCCTCTGCCCGTTTGGCAGACTGTATCTCTTATGGATCCGAGGAATTGTATGTCTGTTATCACCGTCAAAGCCGGCGCGCTGGAGTATCTGGCCGCCGAGGGGATCGCCGTACCCCATGCCTTCACCACCCGTCTGGGCGGCGTCAGCCGGGGAACGCTGGAAAGTCTGAATCTGGCCATGCACCGGGGGGACGACCCGGAAAACGTGGCGGAAAACTTCCGGATTCTCGGCGCCGCTCTGGGCTTCCGGGATCCGGTGCTGACCCATCAGACCCATTCGGACATCGTCCGGCGGGTCACCAAAGCCGACGCCATGGGCCTCGACAACCACGCCTGCCCCGAATGCGACGCCCTCATCACCGACGATCCCGGCACCGCGCTGGTGATCTTCACCGCCGACTGCACGCCGGTGCTGCTGTGGGATCCGGTCACCGGCGCCGTGGGCGCCGCCCACGCCGGCTGGCGGGGTACCGCCGCGGGCATCGCCGGCAAAACCGCCCGGGCCATGGCGGAGGCCTTCGGCTGTGATCCCGCCGATCTCCGGACGGCCATCGGCCCCAATATCGGCCCCTGCTGCTTCGCCACCGATGCCGACGTGCCCCAGGCCATGGCGGCCTCCTACGGGCGGGAAGCGGAAAAATGGGTGGATTTCCGGGGCGGAAAGTATTATGTAAACCTAAAAGAACTGAACGCCCACTCCCTCCGGCTGGCGGGGGTGCGCCATATCGAAATCAGCCGCGAATGCACCGCCTGCGACTGCCGCCGCTTCTGGTCTCACCGGGTCACCGGAGGAGCGCGGGGCTCTCAGGGTGCCGTTATTGTCTGTAAGGAGGTCACGCCGTGAAGCGAATTGCCGCCATGCTGCTGTGCGCCGCCCTGGCAGTGGGTCTGCTGGGCTGCCGCAGCGAACAAAATGCCTACACTCCCACCGGCGACGGCCTGTCCGACGTCACCCAGTCCACCGAAGCCGGCAGCAAGGAGGAGCCCCGGGCGCTGTCTCTGGCCTATTATCCCGGCAAGTCTCTGAATCCCTTTCTGGCCACGGATTACACCAACCGGGTGCTGTTTTCCCTGATCTATCAGGGGCTGTTCACGGTGGATCGGAAT
This sequence comes from Bacillota bacterium, assembly GCA_029007925.1. GTDB lineage: Bacteria > Bacillota > Clostridia > Oscillospirales > Oscillospiraceae > Faecousia. The sequence continues at coordinate 5,288 of JAQXIT010000078.1, forward strand.
TATCAGGTCAGCCCGGTGCTGTGCGAGAGCTACAACGTGTCCGCGGACATGAAAACCTACACCTTCCACCTGGCGCAGGCGCTGTTCTCCGACGGCACCTCCGTCACCGCCGCCGATGCCGCCGCCAGCCTCAACGCCGCCAAGGAAAGCCCCTGGTACGGCGGGCGGCTCCAGCATGTGGTGTCCGTCACCGGCTACGGCAGCGCCGTGGTGGTGGAGCTGGACACGCCCATGGAAAATCTGCCTCTGCTGCTGGACATTCCCATTGTCAAAGCCTCGGAGGTCGCCGCCGCCAAGCCCCTGGGCACCGGCCCCTACCGGCTGGACGAAAGCTCCGGGACGCCGGCGCTGCGCCGTCAGGCCGCCTGGTGGTGCTCCGCCAAGCTCCCCGTCAGCGCCGAGATCATCCCCCTGACCCCGGGAGAATCCCCCGCCCAGATCCGGGATTCCTTTGAATTTTCTCAGGTGAGTCTGGTCTGCACCGATCCCGCCTCCGCCGATTATGTGGATTTCCGCAGCGACTACGAGCTGTGGGACTGCGAAAACGGTCAGTTTCTGTATCTGGTCTGCAACGAAAAGAGCAAGCTCTTCTCCGATCCCGGCATCCGGGCCGCCCTGACCCACGCCATCGACCGGGACGCGCTGGTGCGCAATTACTGCCACGGCTTCGCCATGGCCGCCACCCTGCCGGCCTCCCCCCGCTCGCCGGTGTACAGCCGGACGCTGGCCGCCCGGTACGGCTACGCCCCCGATCAATTCACCGCCGCCCTCAACGCCGCCAACCCGGAGAGCGTGGAGATCATCCTGATGGTCAACGGCGACGACGTGATCCGCCTGCGGATGGCTCAGGCCATCGCCGGGATGCTGGAAAGCTGCGGCCTGAAGGTCACTCTGAAGGAAACCTCCGCCAAAAATCTGACGGACGATCTGCGCTGGAGCGAGTACGACCTGTTTCTGGGGCAGACGAAGCTGTCGGCCAACATGGACGTGTCCGCCTTCTTCGGCATAAACACCTCCCTGAACTACGGCGGTCTCAGCGATCCGGCCATCTACGCCATCAGCCTGGAAGCGCTGGCCAACTCCGGCAACTTCTACCATCTCCATGAGCTGATTATGGAGGAGGGGCAGCTCTGCCCCGTTCTGTTCCAGAACTACGCGGTGTATACCGCCCGGGGCGCGGTGCCGGAGCTGTCCCCTGCCCGGGACGCCATGTTCACCTACAATCTCGGCCGCACCCTGCAGGACGCCCTGATCTCCGACGAATAAGCCGCCGGGCTCCCACCGAAATAAAATCCCGCTTTCCGGCAGGAAAGCGGGATTGTTCTCATTTCCACAAGCCGTCGGGGTACAGACCCTCGGCGGTCATTCTCTTCAGGGCGGCCACCACCACGGGCTTGTCCGCCGCGTAGGTCACGCCGTACCACTTGTCGGGAGAGGACAGCACCTTCACCGTGGCCTTGTCCTCCTCCAGAAGCTGCTCCACCGCCAGCGGCAGGAAGAACTCCGCCTTGGCGGGATTTTCCGCCAGGGCTTTGCGCAGGAACGCCGGGAACCGCGCCTCCACCTCCCGCAGGAAGCTGGGGGTGTAGCCCCACATATTCATGGACACCACCGCGTCGGCGGGCACGTCGTGCCAGGTGGCGCCGCCGTCCTCGGTATAGTGGATGCCGCCCTCCCAGGTCTCGATGCGGGTGCGCTCGGCGATGGCGGTGAGATAGCCCCGCCGGTCGGTCTGGCACACGCCCCGGGCCACGCTGCCGTGTTCCGTGACGGTGTTGCCCAGCAGGTAGCCCACCATGCAGTAGTCGTATTTTTCGCCGTCGGCGGCCTTTTCCAGCGCCTCATAGATCACCCGGAAAGCGGATTTTCCGTAGTAATCGTCGGAATTGATGACGGCAAAGGGCGCGTCGCCGATAACCTCCTTGGCGCACAGCACCGCGTGGCAGGTTCCCCAGGGCTTGACCCGCTCCTGCGGAACCGTGAAGCCCTCCGGCAGCTTCTCCAGCTCCTGGTAGGCATAGCGGATCTCCATGGGGCACTTCTCCAGCCGCTTGCCCACGGTGTTCATGAAGTCCTCCCGGATGGCCTCCTTGATGATGATGACGGCGGTGTCAAAACCCGCTTCGTGGGCATCGTACAGGGAATAGTCCAGAATCGCCTCGCCCTGATTTCCCACAGGATCGATCTGCTTCAGGCCGCCGTAACGGCTGCCCATGCCGGCGGCCATGACCACCAGAATCGGTTTTTTCGACATTTCTTCGTCTCCTTTTTTATGTTTTAGGGGATCAGACCGTCAGGCGGATATCCTCCCGACGGAGCTTCTCCCAGGAAAACTCCATTGCCAGCTCGTCGGCGGAGATGGGCTCCGGCCGGTCGAGAAGTCCGCAGGCGCCGGCCAAGGTTCCGATGAGAGCCTCCGGGGTCATGCGGCGGCGCAGGGCGCCCATGTCCAGATCCCGGTCCCGCTTGCTCAGCCGCCGCCCGTCGGCGGACAGCAGCATGGGGACGTGGGCGTATTGGGGATGGGGAAAGCCGAACAGCTCCTGCAGATACATCTGCCGGGGCGCGGAGCCCAGCAGATCCATGCCCCGCACCACTTCGGTGACGCCGGCCTCGCCGTCGTCCACGGTGACGGCAAGCTGGTACACATATACGCCGTCCGCCCGGCGCACCACGAAATCGCCACAGTCCGTCTGCAGGTTCTGCCGGAAAACGCCCTGCACCCGATCCTCCAGCTCCCAGACCCGATCCGGCACCCGAACCCGCCAGGCGGGCTCCCGGCCGAAGGCCGCGCGCTGCGCCGGCGTCAGATCCCGGCAGGTGCCGGGGTAGACGTAGGTACCGTCGGACAGATGGGGCGCGTTGACGCTGTGGAGCCGGCTGCGGGTGCAGTAGCAGGGATAGAGAAGCCCCCGATCCCGGAGGCTTTCAAAATAACCGTCGTATACCCGGCTCCGGCGGCTCTGGGGCGGGGTTTCCCGATCCCAGTTCAGCCCCAGCCAGCGCAGATCCTCCCGCAGGAGGTCGGCATATTCCCCGCTGGTACGCTGGGTGTCCAGATCCTCCATCCGCAGCACCATTTCGCCGCCGGCGGAACGGACGGACAGCCAGGCGATGAGCCCGGCGAACACGTTGCCCAGATGCATCCGCCCGGAAGGGGTGGGGGCGAAGCGTCCCACCGGGGTCATTTCAGAAATACAGCCAGCCAGTAGGTCAGCACACCGAGAATGCCCACGCACAGCACGGACGCGGTAATCATCAGGCCGATGAGCACCTTGTCTTCCTTCTTCTGCTCTGCCGCCGGGGCTTCCTCCTGCGCGTCACGGCCGTAGTCGTTGGAATAATTGCGGTAGGCCATGGGCTCCTGCGGATCGTGAATCTCATCCGGGTCATCGAAGGCGGGCTCGGGCTCCTTCAGAAGCTCCTCCAGAACCTTGTCATCCAGAATGTCCGGTTCCTCCGCCAGAAGCTCCTTCTGGAGCCGCTCCAGTTCTTTCTGTGTATCCTCCATTTGGACGCACCTCCTTTGTCCCCCTATTTTACCCCAAAAATATGGGATTGTAAAGATGTATTTCATCGGAAAGAACCGGGGAGAGCGAGATGCGGGCAGGGCGGCGATTGGGAATGACAGAGTTTTCAGCGTCCAAAAACAAAATCCCGCCGCCCGGATGGGCGGCGGGATTTGAAATCAGGCAAGAAACGCAATGATATCTCAGTCCAGCGTCTCAGGGTAGATGCCGAATACGGCCATGGACTCCGCTTCGATGATGCTGAGCGTATGCTGGATTCCGTTTTTCGTGAAGGAATATGTATAGCTCCCGTCATCCTCCAGAGTGGGTTCACCGGTCAGCATCGTCACAATCTCATCGGGAGTGATGGTATTGTCGGCGAGAACCATGGAGCCGCCCAATGCAGCGCCCAGCGCGTTCATGGCTTCCGCATCCGTAGGGTCGTAGCAGATGCCCAGCACCATTATCACATTGCTGTTCTCTTCCGCCGCGATAAAGCCGATGGTGACATTCATCTCCTTGCTGCCGTCTTCGGTGACAACCACGAAGGTGTTGATGTCGTCGCCGGGAACCAGCTTGTAGTGAGCGCTTGCCAGAGCGATATTCAGCCGGTCGGCAAAATCGCTGACGGAAATGCCCAGATCGGCGACCTCCGCAGGCATTTCAAGAGGCTCGCCCTCGGTCTTGCCGCAGACGGAGCAGGTCTTGGGCTCGGTGTAGGTGGCTTCGATCCAGTCGTGGTCGGCCACGCTGCCCTCGGTCTTACCGCAGACGGAGCAGGTCTTGGGGTTCTGGCAGTCGGCGTCCTTCCACTGGTGACCCAGAGCCTCACCCTCGGTCTTGCCGCAAACGGAGCAGGTCTTGGGGGTTTCGCAGTCGGCGTCCTTCCACTGGTGGCCCTTGGCTTCGCCCTTGGTGTCACCGCAGACGGAGCAGGTCTTGGGGTTCTCGCAGTCGGCGTCCTTCCACTGGTGGCCCAGGGCCTCACCCTTGGTTTCGCCGCACTTGGCGCAGGTCTGGGGATGCTTGCAGTCGGCATCCTTCCACTCATGGCTGCAGCAGCCGGCCAGCAATGCCGTGAGCAGCAGAAGCAGAAGCGGAATGAGATATTTGCGTTTCATGGTAATTCCTCCTGTTCATGGTAGTAAATTGATTATAACGCCATGCCGGTATGAATGCAAGTAATTTTTCAAAAA